>NCRO01000229.1 GCA_002849045.2 Candidatus Sediminicultor secundus | reverse complement strand
TGGATGAACAGAATTGAAGCTCAGGTTGGATCAGTCTGTTATGTTGTATTAAAGAGTTCATATCCTGAAAACCATAAAGAACTTGAACAAAATATCAAAGAACATTTAAAATGGCGAAATAGTAATCGCCACAATTCATTATTGAAAATATTGCAAAAGAAAACATATGTTATTTAACAGGGCACTAGTTAGTTGTTTTGATTTTATTTTCTTAACTAAATAACCAGGTAACCAGCTAACTAACTAACTTTCAAAAAAGAGGAAGTCATCCTTTCCTCTTTTTGTTGAAATATTTATTGGTGCCGGGAGGGGGATTTGAACCCCCACAAGCAAGAAGCTCACCAGCCCCTCAAGCTGGCGCGTCTACCTATTCCGCCATCCCGGCAAAATCTCAATATAATAAAAAATAAAAGCTTTTTTGAATTAGTCGTTAGTGAATATTCGTTAATTTTGAATACTATTTTTCAGTTTTCAGTATATAGCTAAAAATTTAAAGCTAAAAGCGAAAAACCATAATTCAAAATTCAAAACTTATTTACCCCCCTTGAAAGTTAATATACTTGAAACTAACATATTTGCCAATTCTTTTGTTTCATTTAAAAGGCATTCTTTAATTTTAAGTTCTAAGTTATAGTTTTGCGTTTTGCGCTTTTCATTTTTCGTTTTACTACTATTCGCTATTCACCATATACTGATTAATGCTTACAAGAAAAGGAAATTCTTATACAACTAAATTATAAATATAATATATCTTATTGCCGTAAATGGCAGGCTACATAATGTCCGCTATTTATATCAATTAATTTAGGTTCTTCCTGGCTGCAAATTGGTTTAGCATATTTACATCTTGGATGAAAACGACAGCCCGCAGGTGGTTTAAAGGGACTTGGAACATCTCCCTCTAAAACAATCCTTTGTCTCTTCAGAGTAGGGTCAGGGATAGGTACAGCTGAAAGAAGTGCTTCTGTATAAGGATGTTGAGGATTATCATATAATTCATAAGTAGAAGTTAACTCAACAATTTTGCCGAGATACATTACTGCAACTCTATCAGAAATGTGTTTTACCACACTCAAATCGTGAGCAATAAATAAATAAGTAAGGTTAAATTTTTCTTGCAAATCTTCTAATAAATTTATCACTTGAGCTTGAATAGAAACATCAAGTGCAGATACGGGTTCATCACAAATTACTAATTTAGGATTCAAAGCCAAAGCTCGGGCTATTCCGATTCTTTGTCTCTGTCCTCCGCTAAATTCATGAGGATATCTTCTTGTATGTCCTGCATTTAAGCCCACAGTTTCTAACAATTCCTTGACTCTTTCCTCTTTCTCTTTTTTGTTCTTTGTAATCTTATGAATAATTAATGACTCTCCCACAATATCACTTACAGTCATTCGAGGATTCAGAGAACCAAAAGGATCCTGAAATATTATTTGAATATTACGCCTTGCCTTCCTGAGTTCCTCTTTACTTAATTTAAAAACATTTTCCCCTTCAAAATCTACCTCTCCGGCAGTGGGTTCTAAAAGTCTTATAATCGTTCTCCCCGCAGTAGTTTTGCCACAGCCTGATTCTCCCACCAGACCTAAAGTTTCTCCCCCTTTGATGTCAAAACTAATTTCATCTACCGCCTGGACATATCCTATTGTCTTGGATAATATTCCCCCTCGCACGGGAAAATATTTTTTTAGATTTTTTACTTTAAGTAATACATTGTTTTCCAATCCCTTTCCTCCAGTGTTCTAAATCTTAAATTATAATCAATTTTGGGTAACACCTACTGTTTCTTGAATAGTCTTAAAATCAATCGCTTTATCTTTATTGTACATCCAGCACCGTACAATATGCTTATCTCCTATCTTTTCAAGCTCGGGTTCTTTTTCCTTACAAAGATCTATGGTAAATTTGCAGCGAGGATAGAACTTGCATCCAGAAGGCAATGCTAAAGGATCAGGAATTCCACCTTGAATAACTTCGAGTTTTTTTCCTGGTTTATCCGTTAGGCGAGGAATGGAATTTTGGAGAGCCATGGTATAAGGATGTCGCGGATTTTTAAAGATAGTCACCACATCTGCATATTCTACTGCTTTACCAGCATATACAACTACTACATCATCCGATACCTCAGCAATTACTCCCAAATCATGAGTAATCATCAAAACTGACATGCCAATTTCATCTTTCAATTTCTTTATCAGTTCTAAAATTTGAGCCTGAATGGTAACATCTAAGGCAGTTGTTGGTTCATCTGCAATTAATAAATCTGGATTACAAGATAAAGCCATAGCAATCATTGCTCTCTGTCTTTGTCCTCCGCTTAATTCATGAGGATATTCATGAACCCTGGTTTCAGGAGAAGGCATGCTTACTAATTTTAACATCTCTATGGTTTTCTTTAAGGCCTTTTCTTTATCTAATTTTTGGTGTAGTACTATAGCTTCTGAAATCTGTTCACCAATAGTATATACAGGGTTTAAGGAGGTCATTGGTTCTTGGAAGATCATGGAAACATCGTTCCCTCTAATCTTTCTCATTTTTTCGCTGCTTTTCTTTAATAATTCTTCACCTTTAAACCAAATTTCACCACTAACAATCTTCCCCGGTGGTTCCTGAATCAATCTTAATACGGAAAGGGCGGTAACACTTTTCCCACAGCCTGACTCACCTACCATACCCAGTGTTTCCCCTTTTCTTATCGTAAAATCAACACCATCAACTGCTTTAACCACACCATCATCAGTAAAAAAATAGGTCTTTAAATCTTTAACCTGTAACAGTAGGTTCTCCATTCACCTTTTTCCTCCACTACATACTTATTTTTACATAATTCGCTTTAATTTTGAATTTTCTATCTTGCCCGGGATTCTCCCTCTTTTAGCAATTGGCTTCCCTTTAACTTCTTTTATATCCAAGGTCATATCAATGGGGCTGGCATCACTTATGTAACTACCTACCCCAAAAGCGTCAACCGATTCTTTACTTAATATACTTATTCTTTCTGGGGTAAGTCCTCCCGAAACAAAGATCTTTACATAGGGAAAGCCAGCTTGATCAAGCCTTGCTCTTACCTCTTTTATTAAATCAGGGGTTACCCCGCCTCTCTCACTTGGTGTATCTAATCTTACCCCTAATAAATCTTTTCTTAAAGCATGAGCTACTCTTATGGATTCTTCTGCTTCGTCTTTAAAAGTGTCGATAAGAATAATTCGAGGAACATCTTTGGGCATACAAATATTATAAGCTTGAGCAGCTTTTATAGTATCTCCCGAAATAATCATTACGGTGTGAGGTATGGTACCTTGAGGTTTCTCCCCAGACAACTTTGCTCCTAATATACAACTTGCTCCATCTACGCCACCTATCAGCGCGGATCTTTCCATAACTGGAGCCACAGCCGGATGTATATGTCGAGAACCAAAGCAGACAACTTTCTTTGCCCCGACAGCATCTTTACATTTGCGAGCAGCAGTAGCCCACGCCGAACTACTAGCTAAAATACCTAAAATAACTGTTTCAAAAACACCAAATTCGGAGTATGGACCCTCAATTCTTACTACTGTGTCCTTAAGTTCAAATTTCTCTCCTTCTTCTAAAGACCATAATTTTATCTTCTTGTCTTTTAAAAGATTATATACTTCTTGGGTCCCAGCAAATACACCTTCCTCACGTGGAAAAATTTCTGCAGTTACTATAGTACTATCTAAACGAAGATATCTCAATATCTCTTGAGCTCTTACGAAATATATATCGGTAGTTAACCCCTTCTCTATTTCTTCATGGGTAGCTGAGAAAAATTTTCTATTTGAATTAATAGAATAATTTTCTGTCTCCTTAACCGAACTAATAGGTTTATTCATTTCTTTAAAGACTTTCCTTCTATCTAATTAAGCTTAGTAAAAGTGAAGATAGCATAAAAAGTACCGCTACAACAGTAGTAAGTTTCATTAAAAATGCTTCCTTACCTTTCTTTCCACCATAATCAGCAGTTGTCCCTCCACCAAATATACCTGAAGCTTTACTTGACTTTCTCGCCTGAAGTATTACTACCAGGATTAAAGCTATACTTATAACAATTTGAACCACCATTAAAGTTACTGGCATCTTTAACTCCTCTCATAAAAATTAGATTAAAATAGTCAAAGAGAAATCTCTTTGAAATCTTTAAATTTATTATATTTATTCTCTCGGTAATTTCAGCTTTTTATTCTAACACAATTATATGTTATGTTCAAGATATCCTAATAATCGTATCTCGCAAAAAAACAAATAGTTAAAATATTTAAAAATTAAAAAAGTTGTGTGTTTGAATTTATTTTTCTTTCGAGATACTAGATACGAACAACGAAATTGTATCTCGTATAAATACAGTAACAAGTAATATGTAATGAGTAATAAGATTAAATTTCTGAAATTATAAGAACAGATACTTATTACAGGTTACTTATCACCTGTTACACATTACATCACTTGTTGATTAGTTGGTTACCTGGTTAGCTAGTTAAGAAAGTAAAAGAAGAAAGCCAGAAACCGAAATAACTTCGTATTGCGTAAAAAAAGCAAGAAAGTTTATACTAACTTTATAATATTTCAGTTGCTTTTATTATTTGAGAGAAACTCAGAGCATGCAAGCTTGCTCCCCCAACTAAAGCCCCATCAATATCAGATTCATTCATAAACTCCTTAATATTTTTAGTATCTACGCTTCCTCCGTACAAGATTCTTATTCGCTCAGCTATTTTACTTCCATATTTAGAGGAAAATAATTCCCTGATAAATTTAATTATCAAATTGGCATCCTGTGAGCCACTAGACCTACCTGTGCCAATAGCCCATATAGGTTCGTAAGCAATAATTATTCTTGCTGCCGAAGTAGAATCAATTTTTGAAAATAGAGCCTTAATCTCCTGTTTTATTATACTTTCAGTTTTACCGCTTTCTTTTTCCTCTAATTTTTCCCCTACACACACGATAGGTATAAGGTTAACCGAAAGTGCTGCTTCAGTCTTTCTGGCAATTTCTTCGGAAGTCTCCTTAAAATATTGTCTCCTTTCGGAATGTCCCAATACGACATATTCACATCCTACATCTTTAAGCATCAAAGGAGATGTTTCTCCGGTAAATGCCCCTTTTGTTTCCCAATACATATTCTGAGCTCCCAAATGAATATTTGTTCCATTAATTATCTCTTTCGTCACCCAAAGAGAAGTAAAGGATGGACAAACTACAATATCTACTACCTTGATTCCACGAACAAAATCTTTTAGTTCTTTGACTAAAGATACTGATTCTACAATGTTTTTATTCATCTTCCAATTTCCAGCAATTACTGGAATACGCATTATTTTAACCCCCAATTGATTCGTTGTTCGTATCTTGTATCTTGTTAGAGAAATAGTCTTAGGGTATATAGATCTCTAATTTTTATAATCTTTTTAATCATCTGTGCCTTTACGAAATACGATTTACGAGATACGAGATACTATATTTATTTGCAAATATATTTTATAAGGTCTATAATTCTGCAAGAATATGCCCATTCATTATCGTACCAAGCTATAATTTTAGCTAAATTACCATCTATTACCAGAGTAGACAATCCATCAATAATAGAAGAATAAGAGTTACCGTTAAAATCTTTGGAGACTAAAGGTTCTTCGGTATAATCTAAAATTCCCTTTAAACTCCCCTGTGAAGCTTCTTTAAAAGATTGATTAATTTCTTCCGGACTTGTTTTCTTTCTTAGTACTACTGCTAAATCTACAACTGAAACATTGGGCGTAGGAACACGAAAAGCCATACCTGTTAATTTTCCTTTTAATTCTGGGATCACTAAACTCGTCGCCTGTGCTGCTCCGGTAGTAGTTGGGATCATAGATAGCGCTGCTGCCCTGGCTCTTCTTAAGTCTTTATGTGGGAGGTCCATTAAATTCTGATCTGCAGTATAAGAGTGTATAGTAGTCATAACTCCTTTCTCGATTCCAAATATATCATTTAGAACCTTTGCAACTGGAGCAAGGCAATTAGTTGTACAGGAAGCATTAGAAATTATATGATGTCCTTCGGGTATATATTTATCTTCATTAACACCCATTACTATAGTTATATCTTCCCCTTTAGCGGGTGCAGATATAACCACTTTTTTTGCTCCAGCAGCTAAATGTTTTGAAGCTCCTTTTCTATCTCTAAAAATCCCCGTAGATTCAATAACAACTTCTACCTCTAAATCTTTCCAGGGAAGATTAGAAGGGTCCCTTTCACCTAATACTTTTAACCTTCTCTCTCCAACCAAAATAGTATCATCTTCTAATTTTACTTCTGGTAATTTGCCATGAACAGAGTCATATTTTAATAAATGGGCTAATGTTTTAGCATCGGTTATATCATTTACTGCTATAAAGTCTATTTCTTTGTCTTTTAATCCAGCTCTAAAAACATTCCTCCCAATTCTTCCAAATCCGTTAATTCCTACTTTTATTGCCATTTCTCTCCTCCTTATTTTTTGTTTTATGTTCTATATAATATATAATACAAGATACTATTTTATTCTAGATTCTGGCTCCTGAATTCTTGCTTCTGACTTCTAACTTCTCAACGATATACGATTCACGAGATACAAATTTGGCTTCTGGCTCCTGGATACTGAAT
>NCRO01000228.1 GCA_002849045.2 Candidatus Sediminicultor secundus | reverse complement strand
TAAAGTTGGCGCGAAAAAAGATGGTAAGCTGGTTGCTTTAGATGCAGAATTAATATCTGATGCCGGGGCTTATCCTTACTTAAGTCCCTGGGTCACTTTATACGCAACGGTTAATGCAGCTGGTCCCTATTGTATTCCCAATGTTAAGGTTAAATCTTATTGTGTATTAACTAATAATACTTTCACCAGTGCCAATAGAGGATTTGGTGCCCCACAGCCTAATTTTGCTTATGAGAGTTTAATGGATGAGTTGTCTCATAAACTTAATATAGATCCCCTGGAAATTAGACGTAGAAATTGCCTTAGTACCGGAAAAGCTTTAGCGACAACCGGTCAGGTCTTCAAGACCTATGTCGCTCTTCCTGAAGTTGCAGAGAAAGCTTGGAAAGCACTGGGAAGGCCTGCTAAACGTGAAGATGAAAATAAAAAAATAGGACGAGGATTAGCTATTGGCCTGATGAGCTATGGGAGGATGACTTTTCTCCACGATTCTTCCCGCTGCTATGTAAAGTTGGAGTCAGATGGAAGTGTATTAATCAGATCGGGAATACCTGATTTAGGCGGGGGGCAGATTTCTTTACTCTGTCAGATTGTTGCTGAAGAACTGGGCGTGCCTATGTCCCAGGGGATCTATATTAAGTTTATGAGACAACTCATCCATTAAACTCTCATAAGCAAAATTAGGCTGTGGGGCACCAAATCCTCTATTGGCACTGGTGAAAGTATTATTAGTTAATACACAATAAGATTTAACCTTAACATTGGGAATACAATAGGGACCAGCTGCATTAACCGTTGCGTATAAAGTGACCCAGGGACTTAAGTAAGGATAAGCCCCGGCATCAGATATTAATTCTGCATCTAAAGCAACCAGCTTACCATCTTTTTTCGCGCCAACTTTATATTTCATAACAAAAGGATGTCTTTTGCTATGGCACAAGATAGATTCTTCGCGAGTGTAAACCAGTCTCACCGGTTTCTTGGTTTTCCAGGTAAGCAGAGCTAAATAAGTTTCAACAGTAATATCTTCTTTGCCGCCAAAACCTCCCCCCATCATAGTGCCTATATAGCGGACTTTATTATGGGGTAAGCCCAATACCTCAGCCACATCTCTAAAATGTTCTATTACCTGGGTGCTTACCCGGATATTGAGTATTCCATAATCATCTATCCAGGAAATACCCGCTTCCGGTTCTAAATAAGCATGGTCAACGAAGGGTACTTTATAAGTATCTTTAATCTGTCTCTTATACACATCTCC
>NCRO01000227.1 GCA_002849045.2 Candidatus Sediminicultor secundus | reverse complement strand
GTGAAGTTTATGTCTGAATTGAAGATAGTTGGTAAACCAATACCCCGACATGATGCCTGGTCTAAAGTAACCGGGGATCTTAAATATGCCGATGATTTTTCTCTGCTGGGAATGTTATTTGCCAAAGTTCTTCGCAGTAAATATCCAGCAGCTAAAATTATATCCATAGATACCGGTAAAGCAGAGCAGTTAGATGGAGTGCGAGCTGTCCTAACCGCGAAAGATGTACCTCACAACGAAACGGTAA
The DNA here is from genome assembly GCA_002849045.2 of Candidatus Sediminicultor secundus. Next base: position 1,590 of record NCRO01000227.1, on the reverse strand, counting down.
CCAAGTTTGGACAGAGCACAGAGGTGGGCAAAGGATTTGAAGGCTTATATCGGGTTTTGGCTGAGAAAAAAGTTAGGTTTATGGGAGAAGCAGTTGCTCTGATTGCTGCCGAAACAGAGGAAATTGCCGAGGAAGCCTTAGATTTGATTGAAGTAAAATATGAACCTCTTCCGGGAATTTTTAACCCGGTTGAAGCAATGAAGCCGGGAGCATATTTGGTTGGTGAAAATGATACCAATATAATAGGCGAGTTTGGCTGCCATCAAGGCGATATCGAAAAAGGTTTTGCTCAGGCCGATATAATAATTAAAGATACTTATAAAGTACCCTTCGTTGACCATGCTTATTTAGAACCGGAAGCGGGTATTTCCTGGATAGATGATTATGGAATACTCAATATCCGGGTAAGCACCCAGGTAATAGAACATTTTAGAGATGTGGCTGAGGTATTGGGCTTACCCCATAATAAAGTGCGGTATATAGGCACTATGATGGGAGGAGGTTTTGGCGGCAAAGAAGATATTACTGTGGAAACTTATTTAGCCCTGCTTACCTGGAAAACCAAGAAACCGGTAAGATTAGTCTATACTCGCGAAGAATCTATTTTATGTCATAGTAAAAGACATCCTTTTGTTATGAAATATAAAGTTGGCGCGAAAAAAGATGGTAAATTAGTTGCTTTAGAGGCGGAATTAATATCTGATGCCGGGGCTTATCCTTACTTAAGTCCCTGGGTCACTTTATACGCAACGGTTAATGCAGCTGGTCCCTATTGTATTCCCAATGTTAAGGTTAAATCTTATTGTGTGTTAACTAATAATACTTTTACCAGTGCTAACAGAGGGTTTGGAGCACCACAGCCCAATTTTGCCTATGAAAGTATAATGGATGAATTATCTCATAAACTTAATATAGATCCCCTGGAAATTAGGCGCAGAAATTGCCTTACTACCGGGAAAGCTCTAGCGACAACCGGTCAGGTTTTTAAGACCTATGTTGCCCTTCCTGAAGTTGCCGAGAAAGCCTGGGAAGCATTAGGAGAAGCAGTTGAACATGAAGATAAAAATAGAAAAATAGGACGAGGATTAGCCATAGGGTTGATGAGTTATGGTAGAATGACTTTTCTCCATGATTCTTCCCGTTGCTACGTAAGGTTAGAGTCAGACGGGAGTGTATTAATCAGATCCGGAATACCTGATTTAGGTGGGGGGCAGATTTCTTTACTCTGTCAGATTGTTGCTGAAGAGTTGGGCGTACCTATGTCCCAGGTAAAAATCTACCATAGCGATACCGCATTGACTCCTCTTGCCGGAACCACAACCGCTACACGGCAGACCTATATGTCCGGAAATGCTACTCTTAAAGCTGCCCGAGAGGTAAGAAATAGAATCTTGAATAAAGCTGCAGAGATATTGAATGTTAATCAAGATAAATTAGATATTATCAATGAAAAAGTTTTGGTTAACTATGATCCCGCGCAATACGTGCCTTTAATTAAAGTTATAAAGGCTTGTAATGCGGATGGAATAGAATTATTTTGCGAAGCCCAATTTAATGCCCCTTCTACAATAGCTGTCTCTTATACACATC
>NCRO01000226.1 GCA_002849045.2 Candidatus Sediminicultor secundus | reverse complement strand
TTCCATTATTCTGGATGATTTTCTTAGTGATGATAGTAGCCATCACTCCTTTAATAACTTCATCTTGTTCTGCAAAGTCAGCATAATCTCCGTCATCTATGTTCTTGGGATTATTCAGGGTCAGATTTATGGTTTTGCCGGCACTATCTCTAAACTGCAGATATAGTCTTTTATAACTGGTTACTTCTCCTAATTCGGTGGCCATTATTTTTTTCACCTCCTTCTTAGCAATTAACCTGTCAGTTAATTGCGTAATGAGTAATAAGTAACAAGTAATGCGCAGGATAATATTTATAGGTTCTCGGCCTTTAGGTTTTTCACATTTCACTCATTACTCATCACTGGTTACTGTTTTTAGCTTGGCTAAAAATTTACTACTCCGTTAGTTGGAATTCTTTTTCGAATCTGATCTCATTAAGGGGATACTTTTGCAGACCCACTAAAGCAGTGGCTACATCATAGGCATCCTGTTCGATAGCAGCAGATTTAATCTTATTAAAGGTCTTACTATTAACGATAGGTGCTCCGGTTTCCGGGTTGCTGCCTACTACCAATCTTAACTGAAGGCTTGAATCACGGGGGACGGATACTACTACGGCCATTTATTTTCACCTCCTTTCTGGCAATTAACCAGCAGGTTAATTACGTAATAGGTGAGGGGTGATAAGTAATTAAGGACTTATTGGAAAATGGGGACTGGCTACTTTTTTGATTTAAAAGGTGCCTGTCTCTTTTTTCCATCTTGTATTTCTCATCTTTTACCGGCAAACTGGTTAACCGGGTAACAGGCTAACTCTTTTTCTTGTCACTAATTACTCATTACTGGTTACTGTTTTTAGCTTGCGCTAAAAACTCCCTCTACTTATATAGAAAAGAAA
>NCRO01000225.1 GCA_002849045.2 Candidatus Sediminicultor secundus | reverse complement strand
TGTAATGTGTGATGAGACTTATAGGGGGACAGGCAATTTTTTATGTTAAAAAACTACCTGTCCCCTTTACCAAGGAGTCATTAGCTAACTGCTACTATGCATAAAAGGGGGACATTCTTTTTTTGGAAAATGGGGACTGGCTACTTTTTTGATTTAAAAAGGTGCCTGTCCTTTTTTCCAATGGGCATAAAAGGGGGACATTCTTCTTTTATATTCCCGCATTTAATGCATGGTGAAAAGCAAAGTGTGTCCCCCTTTTACTAACGACTATTCACTATTCACTAACGACTAGTTAAACATCCATAACATCAGTAGATTTATAATCGAGTATCCTGGCATTGACTTTGCTTACCAAGTCATTACCATTATTGTGGAAGATGTTCTTAGTGATGATAGTATCCATCACTCCTTCAATAACTGCATCTTGTTCTGCAAAGTCAGCATAATCTCCGTCATCTATGTTCTTGGGATTATTCAGGGTCAGATTTATGGTTTTGCCGGCACTATCTCTAAACTGCAGATAGAGTCTTTTATAACTGGTTACTTCTCCTAATTCGGTGGCCATTATTTTTTTCACCTCCTTCTTAGCAATTAACCGGTCAGTTAATTGCGTAATGAGTAATAAGTAACAAGTAATGCGCAGGATAATATTTATATGTTCTCGGCCTTTAGGTTTTTCACATTTCACTCATTACTCATCACTGGTTACTGTTTTTAGCTTGGCTAAAAATTTACTACTCCGTAAGTTGGAATTCTTTTTCGAATCTGATTTCATTAAGTGGATACTTTTGCAGACCCACTAAAGAAGTGGCTACATCATAGGCATCCTTTTCTATCGCAGCAGATTTCATCTTCTTAACGTTCTTACTCTTAACTATATTTGCTCCTTTTTCCGTGTTGCTGCCTCCTACCAATCTTAACTGCAGTCTTGCTTCCCAGGGTACGGAGACTACTACGGCCATTTAATTTCACCTCCTTTCTAGCCCTTCAC
>NCRO01000224.1 GCA_002849045.2 Candidatus Sediminicultor secundus | reverse complement strand
TGAGACTTATAGGGGGACAGGCGATTTTTTATGTTAAAAAACTACCTGTCCCCTTTACCAAGGAGTCATTAGCTAACTGCTACTATGCATAAAAGGGGGACATTTTTTTTTGGAAAATGGGGACTGGCTACTTTTTTGATTTAAAAAGGTGCCTGTCCCTTTTTTCCAAAGTGTGTCCCCCTTTTAATGCTAACGACTAGTTAAACATCCATAACATCAGTAGATTTATAATCGAGTATCCTGGCATTGACTTTGCTTACCAAGTCATTACCATTATTATGGAAGATGTTCTTAGTGATGATAGTATCCATCACTCCTTCAATAACTGCATCTTGTTCTGCAAAGTCAGCATAATCTCCGTCATCTATGTTCTTGGGATTATTCAGGGTCAGATTTATGGTTTTGCCGGCACTATCTCTAAACTGCAGATATAGTCTTTTATAACTGGTTACTTCTCCTAATTCGGTGGCCATTATTTTTTTCACCTCCTTCTTAGCAATTAACCTGTCAGTTAATTGCGTAATGAGTAATAAGTAACAAGTAATGCGCAGGATGATATTTATAGGTTCTCGGCCTTTAGGTTTTTCACATTTCACTCATTACTCATCACTGGTTACTGTTTTTAGCTTGGCTAAAAATTTACTACTCCGTTAGTTGGAATTCTTTTTCGAATCT
>NCRO01000223.1 GCA_002849045.2 Candidatus Sediminicultor secundus | reverse complement strand
TGCCTTTGGGAATATACCGGTATTTCCACTCCTGCCATTTTCCCTATTTCTCCCGAATAACCACCGGCGGCATTTATTACAATAGGAGTAAGCACTTCTCCCTGGTCTGTACTAACTGAAACTATCCTATTAGCTTCTGTCTTAATTTCTTTTACTTCAGTAAAATTGTAGATCTTTACCCCCAACCTTTGAGCCGCCTCCGCATAAGCAAAATTTGTATTAAAGGGATTGGCATGACCATCGGTAGGACAGAAGGTTGCGGCTAATAGACCTTCTGTATTTAAGGGCGGTACGATCTCTTTGGCTTCCTTTACGGTTATGTATCTTACATCAATCCCCAATGATTGTTCTAAAGCCACATTTTTCTTAAACTGGTTGACTTCTTTTTCGGTATAAGCCAGCATAAGATATCCGCCTTGATTCAGTTCGATATCATAATCCAGTTCTTGGCTTAAATTCTCAAATATTTTTATACTTTCTCGGGCTAGAATACAATTCATCTCAGTTCCAAATTGCTGTCTGATTCCTGCTCCACTCCTGCCGGTAGCACCACTGGCCAGAGAATTTTTTTCGAATAATACTATATTTTTACATCCCATCTTGGCTAAATTATAGGCGATACTGCAACCGATTATTCCTCCACCGATTATTACCACACTTGCTCTTTTAATCATCATTATCACCTGCCAGAGTCCCTAATTTTACCGGCTTAGTGGGAGGCCTAAAGGTAGGCATGGCTATCTCTTCTATGCTCTTATGACAAAACTTAGCAATTTCCCTTAAGATAATCCTGCGGCAAGTGGTGCCCTGACACCTTCCCATCCCCGCTCGGGTAACCCTTTTAATTTCATCAAGGGTAGTATATCCTTTTTCTAAAGCCTGCCTGATTTCTCCCCAGGTGATATCTTCACATCGGCAAATTATGGTTTCATCTTTCATTGGTTTTTGCCCTCCACTTTTATACTTCTTACTTTCATAACCATACTTTTAGGGACTTCCAGGGAAATTATGTTAGTCTTGTTTTTAATCTTTAAGACCCTTATTACTTTCACTTTACCCAGTATGCTGCCTGCTCTGTCTAAAGCATAAACATTCTCTCCTTTTTCCGGTAAGGGGAGCATTTCATGAGGAAGTTTGATTAAGGATTTTTCATCTGAATAATTCATATCTATTACGAATACGGCCAGACCGGGGCAGGAACTGATACAGATTCCGCAGCCGGTACACTCATCAAAATCAACTATGGGTAAGTCGTTTATATCTTTAAAGGGTTTTATTGCCCCAAGTTTACAGGATATGGCACAAGGGTCACAGGGTATCTTCTGAAAACACTCTATGATGACTACCGGACCTTTAGCTAATCTTTTTTTATCCGGAATTACTTTTTCTAAATCATCATCGGTCGGTATGCCGGTTCTTTCTAACACGGTTAATCCCTATTCTCCTTTATCAGGGCTTTTTCTATACCTATCTTTATCTCTTCACTTAAAGGGTTGTCTCTTAATTCTTTTAATTCTGCCTTTAATTTCTTATCTTGCTCTTTATAATTATCACATTTATATCCTAAGCTCACCGCAGCATTCAGGCCAGCAATTTGACCTTCCAACATGGCACTGCTGGCCTCTTCGATACCGGCTACATCTCCGGCGATATATATTTTATCTTTGGTAGATTTCATATTATCATCCCTTAAGGCTACATAGCCACATAGCTCAGGAACATATTTCATCTGACAGCCGGCCTGCCAGAGCAGGTCAGAGAGTGGAGATAAACCTACAGCCAGGCAGATAGTATCCACTTCAAGTTCTTTTTCTGTCCCCGGAATAAATTCAAAATTTTGATTGATCTCAGAAATTACCACTTTTTCTACACAATCCGTACCGTACACTTCTTTTAAGGTATGAGAAGTGTAGATAGGTACTCCCAAACGTCTAATCTTGGAGGCATGCACCAGATATCCGCCTATCTTGGGAAGGGCTTCCACTATTGCCTCTACTTTAATCCCGGCTTGCAGGAGCTGATAGCTTACAATCAGACCGATATTGCCTGCCCCTACCATTAAAATATTATTACCCGGGACTACGCCGTAAAGATTCATTAAGGTCTGCACCGCCCCGGCACCATAGACTCCGGGTAAGTCATTGTTTGCAAAAGGCAGCATATTCTCCGATGCCCCGGTAGCCAAAATAATTCTTTTGGCCTTTAATTTTTTTAATATATCACCATTAACTTCCTGGACAATGGTAATGACCTCATCTTCATAATAGCCGGCAACTGTAGCATTGTCGATTACTTCAATATTGTCATATTCTTTGATATCCCGGATCATCTTTTTGGCAATCTCTATGCCTCTGATCCCAGCAAACTGTTTTTCGGAACCAAAAAATTTATGGGTCTGTTTAATTAACTGTCCGCCTAATTCTAAACCATCGTCAATGAGAGTTACTTTTGCTCTCAGGGAAGCAGCATAAATTGCTGCCGATAATCCTGCCGGGCCCCCACCGATTATGGCTATATCAGTCATTT
>NCRO01000022.1 GCA_002849045.2 Candidatus Sediminicultor secundus | reverse complement strand
TCAAAATGATGCTATCTTTATGGTAATTTACATTTGGATGGTAGTTAATTTTTCTTTTCTTAAAAGGGCTAAACGTTTTTTGTGCATATTTACGTAAGTCTTTATTTTTGTATTTGTCACTAATAATTTTTTCGAGTAAAATTATTATATTTTCATCTGTGGGACCGAAAAGTAAAGGGTTGTTTTCGAAAGATTTAATAATTTCTATTTTTACTGAATCATTCTCAGATTCATCCTTTAAAATTCCCTGAAAGGTAATTTTAATTTTTTTAATATGACGTTTATTTTTTTTATATAAATGATAAAAGTAGACCGTATCATACCAATCAATCCTTCCAAGAACATTTATAATAAATATTCTTGATTCAATTTTTACATTTTTGTCTTTAATAATCTCTAAATTATCATTTATTGTTTTTGAAGGATTATTTTTTAATCCTTCAATTATTTCTTTTTTATTATATTTCATAATTCTATATCCTCTTTAATTATCATCATTATATCTAAATTATTATTCCTTGCATCTTTTAAATCAATATTTAAGGGTAAAGGATTATTCTTCATACTCGACATATCGTAATTTTTTAAAATATGATGAAACGTAAACAAAGTACTGTCTCATGTCATATTCTAATCATTTAAGAAGATACCAGGAACCTGAACTTATCTGAACCCATATGAAAAGCTTGAAAAAATTGCCAGATTATCGAGCTATCACAACCATCCCCCTGACATTTCAACCGTCCTTATGACATTTGTGTTATATGCATCGATGTATATTCGAAGCCTTCCATGATTCTTTATTCTTTTTTTTGTCAAAAGATGGGATTGCATCAAAAGTAACTTCACTTCCATCTGTAATATCAGGTGGCAAATCCGACTTATAACAGAAAAAGGAGTGATTGTCTTTTGCGATAATAAAACAGAATGGACGATCACTCCGACCTAAATTTACTTTACCAACAAGTCCTTTTTTTACTTTACGGTTCTTGTATGACAAATTTTTTAAGTCGTTCTCTTTGCATAATAATTTACTCCATTCACTTCTGCAAATCCTCAACGCTTCCTTTAGAGAGGATTGCTCTTTGTCATTACCAATGATTTTATTTAAATCATTGACAGTATTTATTATAGACTCAGGTACAGTCCATTCTTTTTCATTTCTAACGTATTTGCATAGGACAAGATGGACCCTTGCTTCTTCGTACTTTCCCAGCTCCTTGCATAGCATTCCAATATCTACAATTAGTGATACCATAGATTCAAGCTTAGAACTTCCACTAGCAGCTTGGTACATCAATTTTAAAGCATCTTCTCTGCGGCCTATATCTCTAACTACTTTTGCGTACTCATGAAGCATCCACCAGTCAGGCTTATAACCACTACATAGATTTTTATAAATCTTTTCTGATTCAGGAAGTTTTTTAAGAAGATAATTTGCTAGAGCCTTAAGTCGTAAGAAGAATTTTCGTTGCTTGGGAAATCGTTCTAAAATTTCATCGATTATATTTATTGCTTCTTTTTTATTCCCTTTTTTAATGAGTCCATTTATACGATAGTTATACCAGAGAGATTGATCACTCCATCCTTCCCTACCTGAATCATCTATTATAGGTTTAGCACTAAGCGAATCTGGAGCAATTTTAATCACCC
>NCRO01000222.1 GCA_002849045.2 Candidatus Sediminicultor secundus | reverse complement strand
TGATCAACAGTATAAAAGAAGAAGTAGTAAAATTTATTTATAAAGTCAGGCTTAAAAAAGAAGAATCTCAAGGGGTTCGCCAGGTAAGAAGAGAAGCACCTGCTCCTATGATTAGCAGTCAAACAAAAAAATCACCTTTTGTTAAAAGGAAAGGATTGGGAGAGGAAGGAAGGAAAAAGAAGAAAAAGATAGGGAGAAATGACCCTTGCCCTTGCGGTAGTGGATTAAAGTATAAACATTGTTGCGGAAAAAATATATAATATAATTATATAGGAATCTGTTTATGATTATTTCGCTTAATGAAAAAATTATAAATTAAATTATTTATCATAATTTTAATAGCGAGTAATCTAATTTTATTTTAAGGAAAAATGAGAAAATTTTACCAGAATTAAAAAACTAAAATTATGAGAAGTAGGAAAAAGAAAGGAAGGTGGATAAAATGATAGAGGAATTACAGAATAAGCTGGAGCAACTTCATAAAAAAATTGACGAAATGGGGACTTATCTTTGACTTATCTGCAAAAGAGAGAGAAGTAAAAAAATTAGAAAAAGAAATGTCCCAAGGATCTTTCTGGCAATTTATCCATAATTTTTTCTTGATTTTTGTGGAACGGTTCAGAAATATCAATTTTTTTTAATTCTTCAAAAGTA
>NCRO01000221.1 GCA_002849045.2 Candidatus Sediminicultor secundus | reverse complement strand
GCCTGGGAATAAGATGACAGGACCCAAGGGTACTATTTGCAGCTTTTTTCCAAAAAACAACCTGACTTAAATTGGAAAAATCCTCGGGTAAGAGAAGAAATTTACAAGATGATGAAATGGTGGCTAGATCAAAGGAATCGATGGCTTTCGGATGGATACGGTAAATATGTTCTCTAAAGTTCCCGGTTTACCCGATGGGAAAATAATAAAAGGATATAAATATGGAGATGGCAGCCCTTATTTTTTAAATGGCCCGCGTATTCACGAATACCTGCAAGAGATGAACAAAAAAGTGCTTTCAAAATACGACATTATGACTGTAGGAGAAACTCCCGGGACTACCCCACAAATCGCAGCTAAGTATGTTAATCAGGATAGACATGAACTTGATATGATCTTTCATTTCGAATTGATGGAAATTGACCATGACACGATAAACAAATGGAAGCCCAAAAAGTGGAAACTGACTGAATTAAAAAAAATCTTTACTAAATGGTATGAGGGCTTAAAAGAAAAAGGCTGGAATACTCTTTATATGAATAACCATGATCAACCCCGAATAATTTCCCAATTTGGTGATAATAAAAAATACCGAGTAGAATCAGCCAAGATGTTAGCCACCCTTTTACACACTCTTCCCGGCACTCTCTATATCTATCAAGGCGAAGAAATTGGAATGACGAATGTTGCTTTCGATACTATAGAAGACTATCGTGATATAGAAACTCTAAATTTCTACCGCGAAATGACTAAAAAAAGTCTTCCTAAAGAAAAAATTATGGAAGCTATTCATCGAATAAGCCGGGATAATGCCCGTACTCCCATGCAGTGGGACGATAGTCCTTATGCTGGTTTTACTACCGGTACCCCCTGGATAAAAGTCAACCCAAATTATCCAGAAATAAATGTTGACCATGGTTTAAAAGACTCAAATTCAATATTTTATTATTACCAAAAAATAATCCAGCTTAGAAAAGAAAATTTAATTATGATCTATGGAGATTATCAGCTTATCTTAGAAGATGATAAACATATTTATAGTTATTTACGCACTCTTAATCAGGACCGATTACTAATTATTCTTAACTTCTTTTCCAGCCAAACAATTTTTAATCTTCCAGAAAATATTAATTACCAAGAAAAAGAGCTACTAATCAGTAATTATAATGTTGAAGAAAAAGAAGATATTAAAAGTACATATCTACGTCCTTATGAAGCAAGGGTATATAAATTAGTCGATAGTGAATAGTCGTTAGCATTAAATACAGGTTTTCATTTAACAGTTGCAAGATGCAAGTTAATTTAAATATCCAGCTACTAAATCAATCTAGTTAACCTG
>NCRO01000220.1 GCA_002849045.2 Candidatus Sediminicultor secundus | reverse complement strand
AGAACTTTTCATACTGGAGGGGTCAAAATAAGCGGTGAAGATATTACCTTAGGACTTCCACGGGTAGAGCAACTCTTTGAGGTAAGAAAGCCCAAAAAACAGGCAGTAATTAGTGAGATAAATGGAATAGTAGAGGAAATTATTACTGAAAACAATCACAAGAAACAGGTAGTAATTAATCCTGAAACATTAAAAGAGAATGAAGACCCTATTGAAGAAAAGAAAAAAATCTATAATATTCCCCCTGATTTAAGATTAATAGTAGAAAAAGGACAAAAGATTAAGGCTGGAGAAAGATTGACTGTTGGATTTATTGACCCCCATGATATTTTAAAGATTCAGGGAATCAAGGCAGTTCAAGAATACCTATTAAAAGAAATACAAGCAGTATATAAATCGCAAGGGGTTAAAATTAATGATAAACATATCGAAACAATAATTCGTCAGATTGCCCGCTTAAACATGATTTATGTCAGATCAGCACGTGACTCTGAGTTACTATCTGGAGAATTAGTATATGTATCAGATTTTGAAAAGGCTAATGAAAAAGTAGTACAAGAAAACAAAGAGATTATCAAGAAGAATAGAGAATTATTAGAAAACAAAAAAGCCATTTCTTCATTGGTAAACGTTAAGACAGGAGAGGTAATAGTTAAAGAAGGAGAAGTTCTTACTAATAAAGTGATACCCAAAATTGAAACCAGCGATTTTACCGCTTTAATAGTTGAAGATCAAAAAAATAAACAATATACCATTGTCAAGGGAGAAAATTCCTTTATAGAAAGAATAACCGGTAGTATTTTAGTCGGTGGGGCTGAAGATAATATTCAAGAAGAAAACACCAAAACAGGTAATCTAAGTGATTCTAAGATAAAACTTAACGAGATTATAAGCAAAGAAATAGGAATAGATATTACTAATAGTGATATTAGAATAATAGGATGTGCAAAACCAGATATTTACGAAAAGATAGAAGACAGAATTACTGCCGAAGATATTATTAATCCGGAAGATTCTCAAGTTTTGGTAAGTGCGAACAAGCAACTTACTTCTTCAGAGGTGGATAAGATCATAAAAGCTAAGGTAGATAGAATAAAGGTATGGGAGGAAATTAAGGAGATATCAATAAGAGACGGACTGATTAAGTCAATTAAAGATGAAATTATTGGCCAACCTCTTAAGGAAGATATTAAAGATCCAGTAAGCGGAAATGTTATTGCAGATAAGGATCAAATAATAAGTAAAAATTTAATCAAAAAAATATTATTGTATAAATTAAGTGATCTGCCATTAGAGGATGGAAGATATTTTTCTTTAGAAGGTAGAACCTTAGAATTCCTCTACGACAAAGCAGTAGGCAAAATTACTGCTTTGGATATTTTGGATCCGGAAGCAGGTGAAGTTATAGTTAATGGAGGTAAAAAAATAACCAGGGAGCATGCTACAGAAATTTGCAATAGACATTTGGATTTGATAAAAGTAAGGGCAAATAATAAGAGGGCATGCATTAATATAATTAAAAATGTAGGATTTATTAGAAGGGAGAAGATTGTAGCAGTAGGAATGCCCATAATTCAAGGTATTACCCAAGCTTCCCTTTCTACTGAAAGTTTTCTATCTGCTGCATCATTTCAGAGAACTACTCATGTTTTAACCAACGCTTCTATTAAGGGGAAGGTAGATAAACTCTATGGTTTAAAGGAAAATGTTATTATTGGCAATATTATACCCGCAGGGACAGGTTTAGATAAATATCGAGAAATAGAAATTGATTACTCACATGATGAAGAAGAAAAAGTGGAAGAATTATTTAAAGAGATAGAAGGGGAGCAGAAGGAAAAGAAGATAGATATATTTAAAGAAGAGGACGAAGGTAGCAAAGAAAAAATATCAAACCACACAAAAGATCAAGAGCCGGAGCTTAATTAATCGTTAGTGAATAGAATCAGAGCGTAAAGTGTAAAGCTAAAAATGTAAAACCAAAACTTAAAACTTAAAATTAAAGAAAAAGTTTTGAATTTTGAATTATGGTTTTTCGCTTTAAGTTTTTAGTTTAATACTAACGCGATACTCGATACGAGTTTTATACTAATTTATATACTAATTTAGCTTGACATCAAATACTGATGCTGTTAGAATATAAAAGTATTTTTATTTATAAGATGTTGATAAATTTAGACAAAGGAAGGTAAGATATGCCTACCATAAATCAATTAGTAAGAAAAGGTAGAAAAAAGATCTTTAAAAAATCTGATACGCCGGCTTTACAGGGCAGTCCATTAAAAAGAGGAGTATGCACCAGAGTTTGGACTATAACCCCTAAAAAACCTAATTCCGCTTTGAGAAAAGTTACCCGAGTAAGATTAACTAACAATATGGAGGTTACTGCTTATATTCCCGGAATAGGGCATAATCTTCAAGAACATTCAATTGTTCTCTTAAGAGGTGGGAGGGTAAAAGATTTGCCAGGAGTTAGATATCATATTGTCAGAGGAATTATGGATACTACCGGAGTAGAAAATAGAATGCAAGGGCGTTCAAAATATGGATCTAAAAGACCAAAGAAGACAAGTAAGTAATAAACGAGTCGCTAGTCGTTAGTGAATAGTTATTAAATACAGGTTTTCAGTTTTCAGTTAATAGTTGCAAGTTGCAAGTTAATTTAAATATCCAGTTACTCAATCAATTTAGTTAACTAGTTAGTTGTTTTGGTTTTATTTCCTTAACTAAATAACCATACAACCGGTAACTGGATAACTAATTCTTAACGAGATACGATTCACGAGATACGAGATGCGAATTTGGGTACTGAGTTATATTTCTTAACGATATGCGATATACTAAATACTGATTTAAAAAGATAGAGGTGGTAGATAATGTCCAGGAGACGAAGAGCGGTAAAGAGAATAAATGCACCAGATCCTGTATATCATGATAAAAATATAGCAACTTTTATAAACAAGTTGATGTATGCTGGTAAAAAAAGCAAAGCGGAAGCAATTTTTTATCGGGCTTTAGATATGGCTGCTAAAAAGACAAAAAAGGAACCATTAGAAGTGTTTAATCAGGCCTTACAGAATGTTATGCCGGTATTAGAAGTGAAATCAAGGAGAGTTGGAGGAGCCAGCTATCAGATCCCGATTGAAGTAAGTCCAGATAGAAGAATAACTTTAGGAATGAGATGGATAATTAATTTTGCTAGAAAAAGAACAGGTAAGCCAATGCATGAAAAATTATCCTTAGAGTTAACAGATGCAGCAAATAGTGTTGGGGCAGCTGTTAAAAAGAAAGAAGATACTCATAAAATGGCAGAAGCAAATAAAGCATTTGCTCATTACAGATGGTAAATAAAATAGTCGTTAGTGAATAGTTAATCGGTTACCCAGTTACCCGGTTTACCAGTTAATATTAAATACAAGTTTTCAGTTATCGATTTACAGTTTTTAGATAAAGAGAATCGGATTCTATATTCTGACTTCTTTTTCTTAACCAGCTAACCAGGTAACTAACTAACCAACTAACTAATTCTTAGCGAGATACGATATACTAATTAAGATAGGTTTTTAAATTATGTCTACGAAATTTCCTTTAGATAAAATAAGAAATATTGGTATTATGGCCCATATCGATGCAGGTAAGACGACCGTTACCGAGAGAATACTTTACTATACGGGAAAAGTTCATAAAATGGGCGAGGTCCATGAGGGGTCTGCAACTATGGATTGGATGCCTCAAGAAAAAGAGAGGGGTATTACTATAACTTCTGCGTCAACCACCCTTTACTGGAAAGATAATCGTGTTAATATTATTGATACACCTGGACACGTAGATTTTACTATGGAGGTTGAACGCTGCTTAAGGGTGCTTGATGGTGCCATTGCGATATTCTGTGCAGTAGGAGGGGTTGAACCCCAGACAGAAACCGTTTGGCGTCAGGCAGAAAGATATGGTGTTCCCCGTATTGCTTTTATTAATAAAATGGATAGGACTGGAGCAGATTTTCATCATGTTGTAAAAATGATTCAAGATAAGCTGGCAACCAATACAATCATTGTTCAATTACCCTGGGGGAGTGAAGAAAATTTTCAAGGCATTATCGACTTAATAAAAATGAAGGCGTATTCTTATACTATGGATAATTTAGGAGTAAATTATAAAGAAGTATCTATATCAAAAGATATGCGAGAATTAGCCAATGAACATAATCATAAAATGATAGAAAGTTTAGCTGAACTTGATGAAAAAATTATGGAGAAATATCTTGAAGGTGAAGAAATTGCCTCCAATTGCCTTATAGGCAGGATCACTAACATCTGCAGACTGCATTGCCTTTAGAGCCGAGCCCTTGATTATAGGGGTATCGTCTCCGGGGAACTCATATTCATTTAGAAGATCCCTTATCTCCATCTCTACCAGTTCTGTCTCTGATACACATCTGACGCGGCCGACG
>NCRO01000219.1 GCA_002849045.2 Candidatus Sediminicultor secundus | reverse complement strand
AACCTTGATTCTTCAAAAAAAACCATATTGGTATTGGGAGGCAGCAAAGGAGCAGCTTCAATTAATAGAGCTGTTCTAGGAGGTATCGATTTAATAAAAGAGGTTATAAAAAACGACTGGCAAGTTTTATTGATTAGCGGGCAAGATGATTATGATAACATTATGGAAATAGTGGGAGAAGCCCATAAAATATTTTCGGTAGAACCTTATCTGCATGATATCGAAAAAGCCTATTCTCTGGCTGATTTAGCAATCTGTCGGGCGGGAGCTACAACTTTAGCTGAGATTGGGGCTTATGGTTTACCGGCAATTTTAATACCTTACCCCTATGCTACTCATGATCACCAGGGAATCAACGCTAAAATTTTTGAAAGAGAAGGAGCTGCAATATTAATTTTAGAAAAGGATTTATCCGGAGAAAAATTAGGCCAGGTTTTACTCGATCTATTAAAAAATAAAAATCAATTAGGAATAATGGCAAAAAAGAGCAGAGAATTAAGTAATGTGAATTCAGCCAAGAAGATAGTAGACTATATTTCTGATTACATTAAAAAAACTTTTTACTCTTATTTTTCTTTTAGTCGACTGAAATGATCCTCCGATAGAATATTTTTCAGTAGCAAAACTCAATAATCCAATCGCCTCAGAATAGGACGGATCATTTATCATGTCTGCTAACTCCCCTTCGTAATGGGGTCTCCCTAATCGAGAGGGTAAATTTAAGACCTGTTCTGCAACCTCTGAGATGCCGGGCAGCAAAGAACTTCCTCCGGTTATAACTATTCCTCCAGGAATCATGTTGTGGCAACCAGATTTTCTAACTTCCATCCCTACGAAATTAAATATCTCACTTACCCGGGGCTCAATTATTTCTACCAGGTACTTTTTGGATACATCGTGCTTCTCTTTTCCGTTAATGCTGGAAATCTCTACTAATTTTTCAGGTGAAGCACCATTTTCAACTGTACTTCCATAACTAATTTTTATCTTTTCAGCTTCTTCTATAGAAGTTCTTAAACCAACGGCTAAATCATTGGTTATCTGAACACCTCCTACTGGTAAAACTGCAGAATAAGCCAATCCACCTTCAACAAAAATTGCTATTCCAGTAGTCCCCGCACCAATATCAATTAATAAAATTCCTAACTCTTTCTCCGCATTACTTAAAATTGCATTACTGGAAGCTAAGGTTCCAAAAATTATTTCCTCAATATCCAACCCCGCCTCTTCTACACATTTAACTAAATTTTGCACAGCTGTGATTGAACCGGTTATAATATGGACTTTGCACTCTAATCTTGCTCCCGACATTCCCAGGGGATCTGATATTCCACTTTGGCCATCAACTATAAATTCGCGACTTAATGTATGAATTAACTCTTTCTCAGAAGAAACTATTCCTGCTTTAGCTGCTTCTATACCCTTTTCAATATCGTTTTCAGTAATTTCCGGGGATTCTCCGGAAATAGCAATAACCCCTTTACTATTTACAGAGGTTATATGGCTTCCTGCTATAGAAACAAAAGCAGAATTAATCCGAATCCCTGCCATACGTTCAGCGCTTTCAATAGATTCTTTTACTGACTGAATAGCTTGATCTAAATCTATAATTACTCCTTTTCTTATCCCTAAGGAGGAGGCTGTCCCTATACCAATGATTTCTATCTGATCATCCTCACCCAATTCACCTACAACTGTACATACTTTTCCGGAACCTATATCCAAACCAACTACAATTTCATCCATTCCCATATTCATAACCTCCCGTATGCTTTAAAATATCATACACTACTTAAAAATTAAAGTAAATAGACTAAAGTCTCGTATCTCGTGAATCGTATCTCGCAAAGACAATAGAAACCGAGAATCAGAAAAAATTCGTATTGCGTATTAGAAAAAGAAAGAAAAAAAGCAACGTTCTTCTTTTTATCTAACTACCCCACTAAAGTTTATACTAACTCAATCAGAAATTAGAAGATGTTTTTTATCCTAATAAAGACCTTATCTCCCCCAAACATTCACAATTATTACCCCTACCAGAGAAGAGA
>NCRO01000218.1 GCA_002849045.2 Candidatus Sediminicultor secundus | reverse complement strand
CTGCCATCTTTTATTTTATCGATTTCTCGAAAAGAAAGAAAACCGGCAGTTTAATTGCAACTTTATTTTTTCTGTCTGTTGCCTTTACGCTTCTTCTTACCTTTTGTTTACCAAATATATTCTCTCTGGCTTTTGCAATGATATCTTTGATATTATTTATTACTCTTATTTACACCTTTTTTAACAGAGAGAAATATTATTAAAAGGAAAGGATATAATGAAAACTAAATCCCACTTGATTATCATGATTAGCTCATTTGCAATTGCTGCAAGCATTCTGTTTGTTATTACATGTTTTGGAAGTGTAACAAAAAGTAAGGAAATAAATGAGCTTGAGTATGTAACGCCTGAAGAAATCGGCTGGTCGTCTGCAAAATTAGAAGAGGTAGAAAACTATGCAGAACAAATCGGATCTGCGGCAGTAATGGCTCTCTATGAAGGAAAGGTATTCTTTTCCTGGGGGAACATTAACCAAAAATACCTGATCCACTCAATTAGAAAACCCTTTCTTTGCGCCCTATATGGCATTTATGTAAAACGTGGATTGATCGATCTTGATAAAAGTCTGGACGAGTTGGGGATAGATGATATTCCGCCTGGCCTTACATCTATAGAGAAGCAAGCCACAGTAAGAGATCTATTAATGTCTCGGTCTGGAGTGTATCATGAAGCAGCAGCCGAAGCACAAGTTATGATTAAAACTCGTCCGGAGAGAGGTAGTCATGCTCCCGGAACCTTCTTCTATTACAATAACTGGGATTTCAATGTGTTAGGCACTATCTTCGAGCAGCAAACAGGCAAGAAGATGTTCGAAGCATTCAAAGAAGAGATTGCCGACCCCATAGGGATGCAGGATTTCCTTTTGTCAGATTGCCGATATCAGTATGAAGGGAAAAAGTCAAAACACCCTGCCTATCATTTTAGGATGACTGCCAGAGATATGGCCAGATTTGGATTGCTTTATCAAAATAAGGGAAAATACGGAGATTTACAGGTCATCCCTCCGGAGTGGATTGCAGAGAGCACAACCCCTTATTCGATTAACAATTTAGACGGGGATGGTTATGGGTATATGTGGAGCATAATCCCCGAAGAAGCAGGATTGGGAAATGGTTTTTATCATACAGGGACTGGCGTGCATCTTTTAGCTGTATTACCTGATACAAAACTGGTATTAGTTCACCGCGTAGACACAGATAAGGATTTTAATATTTCCTGGAATGAGATTCGTCAGCTGATGTATATGATAGGAGAAGCACGCATCTTAGACTGAATTGAGCTGTAGTGATATGTAGGATAACAATCCCCTTGCTATCTTTTTTATAAGAGGTAAAAATATATGAAGACAGATAATTATTCCGAGAAGAACAGGGAAGCTTGGAACGAAGCAGCTAGTGTGCATAGAAAGAACAGAAAAGTAGATTATATAGTATTGTTTAAGAATAAAAACTACTCTGCGCTGGACACCACACTATCATCTCTTCTTAATAAGATATCATTATCCGGTAGAACTGTTGCGCAGCTTTGCTGTAACAACGGACGTGAACTGCTGTCGATAGTGAACACTACAGGTGCGACGGGTGTTGGATTTGATATCTCAGATGAGTTTATTGCAGAGGCAAGTATAATTGCTAAATCTACCAATCTTGACTGTCGATTCATAAGGACTAATATTTATGATCTTGATACTGAATATGATAACACTTTTGATTTAATCCTATTCACCGCAGGGGCCTTAACCTGGTTTCATGATCTTGGAAAACTTTTCAAAATAGTTAAAAGACTGTTGAAACCGGAAGGGTATCTTGTAATATATGAAATTCACCCTTTCACTAACCTACTAGCGTGGAAGGATGAACCTGACTACGAATTGTCGAATCCCTATAAAATTGCCTATAAATATTTCCGGGATACCCCATGGATTGACAATAATGGAGCTGACTACATCGGAAAGACGACATACAAATCTAAGACATTTACATCATTTGCCCATAAACTATCTGATATCATAACGGCAATAGTCTCCAACGAAATTATAGTTAAGGAGTTTACCGAGTATCCGCACGATGTATCAGCAGCCCTTGAAGGTTTGGAGAAGGACAAAATTGTACCATTATCTTACACAATCCTTGGCCAGAAGAGCAAAAAATAATCCAATTGAAAAAATTAAGAGGCATTGTCTTATCTTAAAAAAAAGGACGGTTGTCCCCTTTTTTCACACACTGATACTGTTAAACACAATGTTAACTAGTAATTTAATGGGGCAAAGAAGATGAATAAAAATGAAATTTTCAGAGTTGCTGCTAATGAATTTGCTGAAAAAGTACATAAACTATCCAGTTCTCTCGAAATTGCTATAATAGGCTCTGTGGCTGGAGATGACCCCTATCCCAACGATCTTGATTTGGTCATCATTATCCGTAATCTTGAGGAGATTACAACTATAGCAAAGTACGCCCGACAGATGAGCAGTCACTACCATGGCTGGGAAGTTTTTCTCTTTGATGAGGATGTATCACCCCTGGGCAGGATCTGTCATCGCAAAAAGTGCCCGGGGGAATCAGTTGATTGTTCCGTTTCGGGGTGTGGTCAGCCACCTTACCTAAGGGTTCATTCTGATTTTAAATACCAGGAGAAGATATTTTTTAATTCACCTATTGACGTTCTCTGGACATCTTTTAAAAGGAGTCGTCTACTTGAGCGCAAAGATGAGTTAGGCATCTCTGAATCACGGAGATATCCTGTATTGGAGGATATTAAGATAAAGTGCATACTTTGCGGTAAAATATTTCTGTTCACTGCCAGTGAACAGAAGTGGTACAAAAAACAAGAGTTTAGCCCACCAAAACGATGTCCCGATTGCATAGAGCGGGAACGTATCAACGGATTGAGAAATTGATAACTGGCTGTGAGCTACCCTTGGATAACTTAAAGATAATGGGAGAAGAGAATGATTAAAGAAGGAAACGAGGAGAAGATAAATTTGAAAAGAATAACCTATACAAACTTACTAAACAGAACATTGGAAATATATATGAAAGGTGATCATCTGGAAGCCTATAATTTCATAACCGAGAATTATAAAGGCATAAAAGGAAATCTTGCTCAAATATACAATTTTCGATATTCAATCGCCAATGAAGCAGGACTTGAAGAATTTGCACTACAGATAATGAGAGAGGCGATAGTAGAAAAAGGATTTTGGTATCAACATAAATACTTAATTGAAGATGAAGATTTAAAGTCACTTAATAAATATAAAGAATTTGCAGAAATATTAGATATATGTAAAAAAAGGGAATCAGAAGCCAAAAAAAACGAGAAACCCGATTTAAAAATAATTGTGCCAGTTAAGATGAATGAACAATATCAGCATCCCTTGATTATTGCCCTACATGGTGACCAGGAAAATATTGAGATAACAGAAGACTATTGGAGTTCTTGCATAGATAAAAATTACCTATTAGCCTTACCACAGTCCTCTCAAATTCAGTTTTCGGAAGGTTATGAGTGGAAGGATATTGAAAAAGGTTCACGAGAGCTGAAGGAACATTATGAAAGTATTTTAGAAAAATATAATGTTGATTCTGATAATATTATTATCGGTGGATTTTCCGCAGGGGGGAGAGTTGCCTTATACTCAATTCTAAAAGGCATAATTCAGGTAAAAGGATTTATACTTGTTGCTCCGTGGTTACCTGAAATTGATGAATGGGCGCTTTTATTAGATAAAATAAGGGAAAAGAGAATAAAGGGTTATGTTGTTTGCGGTGATAAAGATGATGATTGCTATGAGTGTACAAGAAAATTAGCCGATTTATTAAATATTAAAAAAATTTCCTATAAATTAAATATCTTTAAAGGCTTAGACCATGATTATCCGGATAATTTTAATGAAATATTGCCAAAGGCAATTGAATTTATTTCGAAGAGTTAAATAATTAATATAAGGAAAATGATTTCATAATCAAATCGAGTACGGAGATTAATAAAAATATGAAGTTGTGAAGCCTGACCCCAGACGAGAGAAAGAAGATCGATAAACTGTAGGAGCGGAGTTGCCTTGAGGCCGTGCAAGAGGAAGAAGGATTCTTTATTTTGTTTTTATTTTCTGATATTGTATTTGTATAAACCATAAAGGAGGAGAAGAGATGATTATTCTTCAAGTCATTGGCATTATTATTGGGATATTTGCCCTTTACTTATTAATTGTGACATTTGCACCTGGCTTTACTGTACCAGAACAACCCCTGGAAAAGACGAAACAACTGCTCAAGAAGGTGGACACAAAACCACCCCAGTCAAGAAAAGATGTGACTTTTAAAGTTAAAGGAACGTCAATAAGCGCCTGGTTGTATCTGCCTGAGGATCTATCGGCTCCCGTTCCCTGTATAATTATGGGACATGGTTTTGGGGGAACTAAGGATATGATCATGGAAACTTATGCTCTTCGATATCAGGAAGCCGGATTTGCTGTGCTGGCATTTGATTACCGGCATTTTGGTGAAAGCGAGGGGGAACCACGACAGCTGATTTTGATTCCCTACCAACTGGAAGATTTTACAGCAGCGATCGAATATGCTCGGAGTCTAAAGGAGATTAATCCGGCAAGAATTGCTCTGTGGGGCACTTCTGCAAGCGGTGGATATGGTATGGTAATCGCTGCAAAAGATAAAAATATTGCCTGTGTATGTGCGCAATGTCCTGGACTGGATCCTCATGCCTCAGGAGAGATGTTTTTAAAAAAATTAGGCATCGGGTACATTCTCCGTCTGTTTGTTCACGGACAACGTGATATGATGAGGTTTCGCTTAGGTCTTTCACCTCATAAAATACCTATCGTAGGGAAACCTGGAAGTATGGCTTTTTTCCCCATTTCGGATGCTTATGATGGTTACAGTAAACTTGCATCGGAGAATTTTATTAACGAAGTCTGTGCTCGTGTCATTCTGCGGTCACACGGATTCAAGCCGGTCGAACACCTACGGAACGTACAATGCCCAATCCTGATTCAGATATGTGATCATGACAGCTTAGCTCCAATAAGCAACAAAATCGCCAAAGAATTGGAGAAATATGCAGAAGTAAAACACTATCCCATCGGTCACTTTGATATCTATACTGGAGAAAACTTTGAAAAAAGCGTAAGAGATCAGCTTGAATTTTTTAATAAACACCTTTGATTTATTAAAACGATAGGTGGAGGTAGCTAGGTCAAATGTGTATGACAAATGTTGAGATCAACCCTCAAATATTGTATAATATGTTTGATGTTAAGGTCTAAACCCTAAAAATATATCTTGGAGAAGAGCATTGACGAAAGAGAAAAATATAACTAAAGAGCAGTTAACAAATAAATTGGTGAAATTGAGCCAGAGAATTGCCGAATTGGAAAAATCAGCAGTTGGGTGCCAACAGGTGGAAGAGTTCCTGCGGGGGAGTGAGGAAAAATATCGAATTCTGGTAGAAATGGCTACTGATGCTATTTTCTTAGAGACAACGGAAGGTCGTATACTTGAATGTAATACTGCCGGGGCAAAAATGTTTGGTTGCACCAAAGAAGAGATGATCGGCTTAACTATAGCTGATTTGGTTCCCGAAGAGTTTGCAAAAATACTGCCTAAAGTGATTACCGAAGAGGAGACTACTGGTGGTATTTTTGTTCCCCGTATAAATAAAAAGAAAGACGGCACCCTCTTTCCCACGGAAATTGCCACTAAACTTGTCAACATCAGAGGAAAACCCAGACTTATAGCTTATATTCGTGATATCACCAAGCGCAAAAAAGCTGAAAAAAAACTCGAAAAAGCAAGAAAGATGTTTGCCAGTCTCTTTGCAAGTAGTCCTGAAGCTGCTTTGTATATTGATAAAGAAGGCAACATCATAAATGTAAATTCCCACTTTACCAAAATTTTTGGTTATACCTTAAAAGAGATTAGAGGTAGAAATATCGATGAAGGGATGATTCATCCTGAAGATAGGATAAAGGAAGGAAAGAGGCTCACCCAAAAAATGTTGGAAGACTTTTTGGAGTATGAGACTATTAGAAAGAAGAAAGACGGGACCTTACTTCCCGTAATTATATCTGCAGGCCCGGTTATGATTGATAAAAAACCTCAAGGAACCGTCGTTTTATATAAAGATATCACTGAACGGAAGCAGAGTGAACAGTTAAATACAGTCTTATATAATATCTCTAAAGCTGCAAATTCCGACATATCCCTTAAACAGCTCTACCCTCTAATTCATCAAGAATTAAATAATATCATAGATGCAACTAATTTTTTTATTGCTTTAGTTGATGTCGAAAAAGACGAAATGTCTTTCCCTTATCATAGAGATGAAAAAGACAATGATTTCCCTACTCGCAGGTTAAGCCGGGCAAATAATTTAACTGCCTATATTATAAGATCTGGTCAATCTCTCCTGGTCAATCTAAAACAGATTGAGAAAATGGCGGTTGAAGGAGATATAAAATTAGAATTTGTGGGTATAGTAACTGCCGACATTCACTGGTTAGGGGTTCCTTTAACGATAAAAAATAAAATAATAGGAGCTATGGTGATTCAAGGATATATTAGCCCCCATCTTTTTTCTAAAAAAGATATTCAACTTATGGAATTTGTCTCTTCCCAGATTGCCACTGCTATACAGAGAAAGCAAATGGAAGAAGAGATGGAAAAATTAGCACACTTTGATAGTTTAACCGGTGCTTGTAATAGAGGATATGGCTTATCCCTACTGGAACGGGAACTTAAATTTGCCCGAAGAAGAAAAACTTCATCATTGTTAGCCTATATTGATATAGATAATTTTAAGCAAATTAATGATTCCTTTGGCCATGAAGAAGGGGATAAGGTTTTAATTCAGATAGTTAAACTATTTAAATCTACCTTAAGAGAGATCGATATCATCTGCCGGATGGGAGGGGATGAATTCTTACTAATCTTCCCGGATAGTTCCCAAAAAGATCTGTCTATAATTAAAGAACGTTTTAATAAGAACTTAATTAAGTTAAACCAAACTATTAAGAAACCCTACAAAATAAGTTTTAGTATTGGTATTTCTTGTTATGATCCTGATAATCCCCAATCTATGGATGAATTAATTCAGATAGCTGATAATAAGATGTATGAAGAGAAAAAGAAAAATTTCAAAAGGAAAAAGTGAAATACTCTCCCCTCATTTACTCTGAATATCAATAAGTCCCCCCCCCAAAGAGGTTTTTTAAAACTTTGTACCTACTTTTAAGAAGCTTTATATGATAAATCTGAAATGGTGTAGATGTGATGAAAATTAAAGAAATTAAGACAAAATCAATCATTGTAAAATCAAATCTACCGGACGGAGATTTTGTTATAAACCCTTATATTGGATGTATGCATGGCTGTAAATATTGTTATGCAAGATTTATGAAAAGATTTACCGGTCATACCGAACCGTGGGGTTCTTTTATTGACATAAAGATTAATGCCCCCGATTTGATTCCAGAAGGTACAAATAAATATAGGGAAAAATCTATAACAATTAGTTCTGTTACCGATCCCTATCAACCAATTGAGAGGAAATATAAAATCACCAGAAAAATTCTTGAAAGACTTATACCACTTCAACCAAATTTAGATTTGATTACCAAGTCTGATTTGGTAGTTAGAGATATTGATTTATTTAAACAATTTAAAAATTGTATGGTAGCTCTTTCTTTTTCGATTACAGACGAAAAACTAAGGAAACAAGTAGAGCTTCTATCATCTCCAGCGAAACAAAAAATAAATTCTTTGAAAGAGCTGCATAAAGCGAAAATTCCCACAGCTCTTTTTATCTCTCCGATCTTTCCACAAATAACGGATTGGGTAAAAATGATAAACAAAACTAAATCTTTCGTGGATGAATATTGGTTTGAAAACCTAAATCTTTACCCCTCAATCAAAGGCGAAATATTTAATTTTTTACGAAAAAACAAACCGGAACTTGTTGAAAAATACAAAAAAATCTACTCAAAAAATAGCAATTACTGGAATATTGAGGAAAATAAAATAATAGAATTCTGTAAAAAGAACAAGGTTATTTATAAAATCTATTTCCATCATAAGAGGAAAGATGCTTGAGATGACAAGTGACGGTCATTTGTCATTTATTATTTGTTTTATCAAGAGAAATACTATAAAATTAATACGTATGGAAAAAATAATTTAATTGTATAGGAATTTCCTTTTTCCGTAATTCCTAATTAGTGTAGTGAATAGTAATAAAACGAAAATCGAAAAGCGCAAAACGTAAAGCCATAGCTCAAAATTTAAAATTTAAATATATTATTCTATCTATTGAGTTGCATCCTTCTTATCTCGTATACTATATAACAAACATAAAAAGATAAAGAAGCGAAAACTATAACTTAAAATTGAAAATTGAGAAAAAAAGTTTTTTAATTTTAAATTATGGTTTTGCGCTTTTCGCTGTA
>NCRO01000217.1 GCA_002849045.2 Candidatus Sediminicultor secundus | reverse complement strand
GATGTGGATATCGTAATCTTCACCAGCATGTCGGGCAGTTTTTTCGTAATACTCCCAGCCCTCCGGATCATCATTGGCCATTGAAGCAATAAGTACCAATTGTATATCTTTTACTTCTCTCTTTACTATCCTGTACATATCGATAACCCCTAAAGGGTCTTTCCAGGGATCGAATCTGGAAACTTGAGTTATAATTGGTCCATCTGGATCTACTTTATATTTTGTTACAATATTTTCAATCTCTTCCTGATCTAAATCCATATTCTTAGGACTTAAGGGATCGATAGCTGGAGGGATTATGGCAATATTTTTTAATTTAAGGTCATCTTTTACATACTCTTTTAAAGTAAATATAGCAGCATCATATTTTTCAATGAAAGGTTTAATAAATTTCCATATTTCCCCCTGAGCACTTGTAGGGTCAATATGAAACCGCCAAATCCATTTTCCTTTCTTCTCTTGCCGATAATTCAATATTGCCACTGGCTGAGGATCGTGGATTAGCACAAAATCGTATCCGCCTTCGAATAATTTCTCATTTAGTTGATTATTTTTTAAAAATATTTCTTTCATCTCTTTAGTAAATGGGACATCCATCCCCTGCAAGCCATTGTGTATGCTCTTGGTTATATTAAAAAAATCGTCTGAACCTTGTATTACCTGCCATTCAGTATCTATCCCTACATCTTGCATTAAAGGAACTAAGGCAGATAAAATCTCTGCTACTCCCCCTCCAAATGAGGTAGCATTTATATGAACTACCTTTTTCCCTTTTAGAGGTAAAGCTAATTTCTTAATACTTTCAATTTCTTCCTTTCCTACAATATCGAGATAATCATCAAGTAATTTGCCTTCAGTTTCGACAATTTCTAACATATTTTCCCTCCTTTGTCTCTATAAATTTATTATTAGTTTGTCATTAGCATCAGTTGCCCGGTTAGCCAGTTACCCAGTTAAATTAGCCGTTAGTGAATAGTAATTCGCATCGCGTTATAGAAACTAAGATTCAGGTGTAGGGGCACAATGGATTGTGCCCTTCCTGTTTTATTGTTTTTTGATTACCCTGGGCACGATGCATCGTGCCCCTACATTATTCTTTCTCTTTTTTCTTTACTATCCGCGCTCTACGCTAAACGCTATCCGCTATATTCCGAGATACGAGATACTTATTTGTTATCTCGCTTTTATTTACTGTCTGCACCTATACGCTATACGCTATCTAATTAAGAAAGCGATCGGACATTTAACACAATCCGGATTCTTGCTGGTACATATAGTTTTCCCGAGCATTACAATCTGAGCGTGAAATTCATTAAATAATTCTACATTCCTGTCTAAATTCTGACTGAAAAATTCCTGTATCTGGTAGTATGTAGAATCTTTCGAAATTAATTTATGACGGGAAAATACTCTTTTTGTATAAGCATCAACCACAAAAAATGGTTTCTTCCCGGCATACAATAATATGCTATCTGCTGTTTCAAGCCCAATCCCGTTTACCTTCAATAATTTTTTTCTTAATTCCCCGCTATCGCCTGAAAACATTTTTTCAGCAGAACCTTCAAAGTCATTTACAAATATATTTACGAAATTTTTTAATCTTCGTGTTTTAATATTATAATAACCCGAAGGTTTTATCAATTGGGCTAATTTTTCCTGGTTTATTAGATAAAGTTTCCAGGGTTCTAACAAATTTTCTTTTTTTAAATTATTTATTGCTTTTTCCACATTACTCCAGGAAGTATTTTGAGTAAGAATAGCACCCACCATTATCTCAAAGGGAGTATCACCCGGCCACCAGTTTAACGGTCCAAAATAATTATATAAACTGTTGTAAATTTTTAATAAAATATCCCTTTTTTGCATCTTTGCCTAATAATTCTTAAATAATTTTTCTATTTACAAATTAATAATTAATTAACCAATTCGCCAATGCACCAATTAACTTATTCGATAGTGAATAGTCGTTAGTATATCGTATCGCGTATTGCGTATCGAGTATCGCGTTAAAGAAATAAGATCCAGGCGTAGGGGCACAATCGATTGTGCCCTTCCTGTTTTATTGTCTTTTGATCACCCTTGGGCACGATGCATCGTGCCCCTACATTAATTCAGAAACAGGCGAGACACCTGCACTCCGGGAAGGATGATAGTATCTGACCTTCTTAACATACTAACCAGGTAATCAGCTAACTATCTAACTCTTTTCTTATTACTCATTACACATTACTCATCACTACTGCATTCTAACGCGATACTCGATACTTGATACTATCTTATCCTCTGACTTCTTTGTTTTATTTTCTTAATCAGGTAACTAGGTAACTAACTAACCAACTAACTAATTATATACGCTCTACGCTATTCTTTACTATATACTCGATACTCGATACTATATACTGTTTTTAGAATTCTCCCTTATGAACATTTTCTAAAAATTTACAAATTAATTTGATAGAATTTTCAATATCATCTTTGTGGCACATCTCTACCACTGAATGAATATACCTGGTGGGAATAGATAGAGTGCAAGCAGGTACTCCGGATTTGCTCCTTTGTATAGCCCCGGCATCAGTACCCCCTCCCAGTAATATATCAGTCTGGTATTTAATTTTGTTTTCTTCCGCTATTTTTCTTAAAAAATCAACTAACTTTTTATTAGAAATAGTATAGGAATCCATTAAAGATATGGCTGTCCCTCCCCCTAAAGCAGTAGCCCTTTCTTCTTCTTTAGTTCCCGGAATATCTGAAGCAATAGTAACATCAAGGGCAATACCTACATCAGGCTCAACGGAAAACGAAGAAACAGTTGCCCCTCTAAGCCCTACCTCTTCTTGAACAGTTGCCACAGCATATATATCAACATAACAATCTTTAATTCTTTTTAATGCCTCAATCATAACGTATACTCCAGCTCTGTCATCAAGTGCCTTAGCGGTTATTATTTTATTATCAAGTTCCATAAAATTCCTATCTAAAGTAACAAAATCTCCTGGTTTCACTATTTTAGAAACTTTATCTTTTTTCATCCCTACATCTATAAAAAGATCTTTGATTTTAGGTAACTTTTTTTTCTCTTCTTCGCTTAAAATATGAATGGGCTTAGTGCCTATTACTCCCCCGATATCTTTCGTTCCATGAACCACTACTCTTTGGGCTATTAGGGTTTTAGGGTCAAAACCCCCAACCGGAGCAAATCTTATAAAACCTTCTTTGTCAATAAAACTTACCATAAAGCCAATCTCGTCCATATGTGCCGCAATCATCACTTTTTTAGGAGCAGACTTACCTGATAATTTTTTAGCTTTCTTTATGCCAATAACATTTCCTAATTTATCTATTTTTACTTCATCAGTTACTTTTTCCAATTCTTCCTTAATAACTTTCTGAATCCTCTCCTCATAACCTGCAATTCCCGGTGTTTCACATAATTTTTTAAATAAATTCAATTTCTTATTTCCTCCTTTTTTAATTTTATAAATATATTTTCTTTATTATAAATTTTCTTTTAAGATCAAAGATAATACTTTATCCCTCAGTTCATCCCTATTCTCTCTGTTCATTTTAAATACTGTAACATCATCCCTCTCTTTTATCCGGGAAATATATTTATCTACTCCGATTCCTATAGTGGCAAGAACAAATTTTTCTGAGTTTAGACAAGCTAAGACTTTCTCTTTAAATTTATCTGAAAAGATCTCCATCTTTCCAATTTCATCAATTATTACCAAGTCTTCATTTCTAGGTGCTCGGTCAAGAGATTTTACTCCTATACTTTCTAAATCATCAATATTCACTCCATATCTTCCCACCCTTTTCGCTCCTTTTATGCTGATATGAGCTAAAATTCCTTCCTGATTATCAAGAGAAATAATTTTAAAACCAACTCGCCTATTATTCTCTTTTATTTC
Organism: Candidatus Sediminicultor secundus; assembly: GCA_002849045.2. Next base: position 436 of record NCRO01000217.1, on the reverse strand, counting down.
TTCGGTATAAAATCCACCTGCTCTTAAATCTATATTTTTCAATATTTTCTTTACCAAAGTAGTCTTCCCCACTCCGGGAGGACCACAAATTAAAATATTTTTCATAAATTAATACTTCTTCATTGCCTCAGAAAAATTCTTTCGACTAACTGGTTAGATTGGAAAAATTTATTTATTTGACTAATCTAGTAATTCTTCGGCATATTTTTTAAATTCCATTTTAAGTCTTTGTACAGTATCTTTAGGTTCTTCCACAATTATCTTGGAGCCACTCAATACATCTATAAAACTTAATTCATTTTCATAACGAGGCACAACATGAAGGTGTAGATGTTTGATACTTGCTCCACTGCCTTTACCCAAATTATAACCAACATTAAAACCATGAGGCTTGTAGCTGACTATCATACACATCACCGAGCCCACGAGACTCATG
>NCRO01000216.1 GCA_002849045.2 Candidatus Sediminicultor secundus | reverse complement strand
AAAGAGAAGAGTAGAAAAATGGGCTTTCAGGAAAAGGTAAATTTAGATAACCATTTGCTCAGCCTGAGGACACTCAATTTATCAGGGGGGGATATCAGCAAAATATCTATTAAATATAACCAAAAATATACCATATCTTACGAGTATAAAGCAAGTGCCAATACTTATTTAAGGTACATAAATTCTAAGCCCCATCAGGATAGTAAAACTTTCGAACCTATAACTGTTTCCAATATAATAATCCAATATGTTCCGGTTAAAAAAATTTCCGGTGACGGAGAAGGAAGACTGGAAGTAGAGGTTATCGGAGAAGGTATTGCTAAGGTGTTTTACGGAGGGAATTATTTTTTATCCAAATGGGTTAAAAAATCTAAAGACCAGCCAACTGTATATTATGACCGCCAGGGGAAGGTTTTAAATTTGAATCAGGGGAATATATGGATTCATTTAGTACCAGAGGAAACAAAGGTGTGGTTTAAGTAAAGAAGGTGAAAATACTATGAAAGAAGAATATAAAAAATTAATTAAAGAAGCAGAAAAAGCCAGAAAAAGGGCCTATACTCCCTATTCTAAATTTAAAGTGGGAGCTGCTGTTCTCTGCGCTGATGGCAAAATATTTATTGGCTGCAATATTGAGAGCGCATCTTTTGGTTTGGCCGTATGCGCAGAAAGAGTGGCTATTTTTAAAGCTATTTCAGAGGGCTCAACTAAATTTGAAGCTATCGCTGTTGTTGGTGATACAGATAAACCCTGTTCTCCCTGTGGCGCCTGCCGACAGGTGATATCAGAATTTGGTGAAGATATCCCCTTGATTATGGCGAATTTAAAGGGAGATGTGAAGATTAAAAAAATAAAAGAATTGCTTCCTGAAGCATTTGGTAAAAACGATCTTTTATAGTGGAGATTATCTTATAGTATGTTGTATAAAACGGAAGGTATAGTTCTAAAAAGAATGGAATATGAGGAAGCTGATAAAATTGTTAATATATTTACCAAAGATTATGGTAAGATTACGGCCATTGCTAAAGGAGTCCGAAAGACAAAAAGTAAATTCGGAAGCAGTTTGGAAATATTAACTCACTCTGTCTTTTTGCTTTATAAAGGTAGAAATATTGATATTGTCAGTCAGGCCGAAATATTAGAATCTTTTTTCTCAAAGAGCAAAGAAGTTATTAAATTTGCTTTTGCTGCCAATTGTGTGGAGGTAGTTAATAAACTAACTGAGGAGCGGGAAATAAATATTGGCCTATTTAATTTACTAAAAGAAGTTTTACATTATTTGAGGGAATCTAATGATCCAAAATTACTGACCTTATCTTTCAAATGGCAAACTATGTCGATTTTAGGATATAGACCCTCACTTAATCATTGTTGCAGATGTAATAATAGTGTAGAGGACCGAAAAGAGATGTATTTTAATATAAAAGAAGGTGGACTGGTGTGCCATAATTGCATAGTCAAAGATAAAGAAGGGTGTGTTAAAGTTTCTATTTATTTTAATGAATTAGTAAGAAAAATACTAATTACCCCTTTATCTACCATATCAAACGCTACCATTCCTGATAAAAAGATGAAGGAGTTAGAGAAAATAACTGATTCATATATAGCCTATCATTCGGAGAAAAGCTTTAAAACGGATAGATTTTTGAAATCTCTATAACTGATTAGTCGTTAGTGAATAACAATTCGTATCGAGTATCGCGTATCAAGTATCGTGTGAAGAAAATACAAAATCTCAGGAGTATCATCGGTTGACAGTTATAA
>NCRO01000215.1 GCA_002849045.2 Candidatus Sediminicultor secundus | reverse complement strand
TATAGATTTTGTGAAAAACCATCTTTAGATTATTTTTTGCCTAACCTATTTATCATATATATATTCTACAAAAAATTAAAAAACCCTTCTTTTATTGAATGAAATAAGTTTTATTATTTTATTTCTTTAAACTACCGAGGGTTCGATAATCAGTTCACCCCGTTCAAATCTGCCTATATCTAATTTGTCAATAGGAATAGAAGTCCTCCCTTTAAGTATTAATTCCGCCATAAGCCGACTGGCTACAGGGGCCAGCATAAAACCGTGACCGCTAAAACCTACTGCCATATAAAAGCCATTTACTTGAGGATGCTCACCTACAATCGGTTGAGAATCAGGACTCACGTTATATAAACCTGACCATTGTCTTACCATACTTACTTCTTTTAATAGTGGAATAACCGCGGTCATCTTTTGGGCCATCTCCCGGGCAAACTGCCAGCTCGAACCTATATCGTGACCTTTGGGTTCATCGGGGTCGCCAAAACCCATTATGATGCTTCCGTGAGGGGTCTGTTGGCAGTAAAAATTACGAGAGAAAGACATTAACATAGGCCTGAACAGAGGATCGACCGGTTCAGTAATTAGGATTTGATGCCTTTGGGAATATACCGGTATTTCCACTCCTGCCATTCTCCCTATTTCTCCCGAATAACCACCGGCGGCATTTATTACAATAGGAGTAAGCACTTCTCCCTGGTCTGTACT
>NCRO01000214.1 GCA_002849045.2 Candidatus Sediminicultor secundus | reverse complement strand
TATAGATTTTGTGAAAAACCATCCTTAGATTATTTTTTGCCTAACCTATTTATCATATATATATTCTACAAAAAATTAAAAAACCCTTCTTTTATTGAATGAAATAAGTTTTATTATTTTATTTCTTTAAACTACCGAGGGTTCGATAATCAGTTCACCCCGTTCAAATCTGCCTATATCTAATTTGTCAATAGGAATAGAAGTCCTCCCTTTAAGTATTAATTCCGCCATAAGCCGACTGGCTACAGGAGCCAGCATAAAACCGTGACCGCTAAAACCTACTGCCATATAAAAGCCATTTACTTGAGGATGCTCACCTACAATCGGTTGAGAATCAGGACTCACGTTATATAAACCTGACCATTGTCTTACCATACTTACTTCTTTCAATAGTGGAATAACCGCGGTCATCTTTTGGGCCATCTCCCGGGCAAACTGCCAGCTTGAACCTATATCGTAATCTTTGGGTTCATCGGGGTCGCCAAAACCCATTATGATGCTTCCGTGAGGGGTCTGTTGGCAGTAAAAATTACGAGAGAAGGACATTAACATCGGCTTAAATAGAGGGTCAACCGGTTCAGTAATTAGGATTTGATGCCTTTGGGAATATACCGGTATTTCCACTCCTGCCATTTTCCCTATTTCTCCCGAATAACCACCGGCGGCATTTATTACAATAGGAGTGAGCACTTCTCCCTGGTCTGTACTAACTGAAACTATCCTATTAGCTTCTGTCTTAATTTCTTTTACTTCAGTAAAATTGTAGATCTTTACCCCCAACCTTTGAGCCGCCTCCGCATAAG
>NCRO01000213.1 GCA_002849045.2 Candidatus Sediminicultor secundus | reverse complement strand
GAGGCAGGCTGAGAGGGCAGGAGCAAAAATAATTAATGGCTTACCGATGTTAGTTTATCAAGGTATAGAGAGTTTCTATCTCTGGACTGGCCTTAAGCCAGAAGGGGAGGAAGTATTAGAAATAATTAAAAGGAGCGTTTAGGTTGCTTAGAAGCCGAAAAGAAAGGAGAAAAAGGAAAAATGCTAAGATTTCTTGATGCAGGAGAATCTCATGGGAAATGTCTAGTGGGAATAGTAGAAGGATTGCCGGCAGGTCTTTGCTTAAAAGAAGAAAAAATCAATCTTGATCTAAAAAGACGTCAAGGGGGGTATGGCAGAGGAGAGAGGATGAAGATTGAACAGGATCGAGTTGAGATATTATCCGGATTAGTAGAAGGGAAAACTATAGGAAGCCCGCTTGGCTTAATGATAAAAAATAAAGACTGGGAGAATTGGCAAGATAAAAAATATCCCTCTTTAACTATTCCTCGACCAGGGCATGCCGATTTTGCAGGTGCTATCAAATATGGATTTAAAGATGTAAGGAAAGTTTTAGAAAGAGCCAGTGCTCGACAGACTGCCATGAGGGTGGCTATAGGCTCAGTAGCTCAACAATTTTTGGAAGAATTTGATTTAAATATTTATAGTTATGTATTAAGGATTGGGCAAGTTAAGGCCCGGAGGATTACTTCTTTCAATTCAAAGATTAAAACTGAGATTAACAAATCACCAGTATATTGTATAGATGGAATAGCATCAATTGGAATGTGTAGAGAGATAGATCGAGCTCAAGAGAAAGGAGATACTTTAGGCGGGATATTTGAGGTGGTAATTACTGGTGTTCCCGTTGGTTTGGGAAGTTACGTTCAATGGGATAGGCGTCTGGATGCTCGCTTGGCTTCAGCTCTGATGAGTATACCAGGGATAAAGGCGGTAGAAATAGGTGAAGGGGTAGAGGCCTCAGAGAAAAAAGGTTCAGATGTCCATGATGAAATTTCTATTCGCGAAAAATCAGAAAAAAATTCTTCAAGATATTATCGAAAGACTAATCGCGCTGGTGGCATAGAAGGTGGAGTTACCAATGGAGAAGAAGTGGTAATTAGAGCTTACCTTAAACCCATACCTACTCTAATTAATCCCCTTCATTCTGTTGATTTTGCTACTAAAAAAGAGACAAAAGCAATCTATCAAAGGTCTGATATATGTGTAATTCCAGCTGCCAGTGTAGTGGGAGAAGCAGTAGCAGCCTGGGAAATAGCAGCAGTTTTTTTGGGAAAATTTGGCGGGGATTCATTGGTCGAAATTAAAGAAAATTATGAAAATTATAAGGAGTTACTCCGGAAGAAATGAGAAAAAATATTGTTATTACCGGATTTATGGGGACTGGTAAGAGTGTAGTAGCAAAAGAATTAGCTCGAAAATTAAAAATGGAATTTATAGATATGGACCGGATAATCGAAGAACGCCAGAGAACGAATATAGCAGATATTTTTGCCAGATACGGGGAAAAGTATTTTCGAGCACAAGAGAATAAATTAGTAAAAGAATTATCTAAAGAAGAAAATATGGTAATTGCGACCGGCGGGGGAACTCTGCTTTCTTCGGATAATGCCAGGATACTAAGTCAGAGAGGACAAATAATCTGTCTTTATGCTGATTCCCAGACTATCTATAATCGGGTAAAAAGAAAGAATAATCGACCCCTTTTAAAAGGGGAAGACGTCTTAAGTGAGATTAATCGCCTTTTAGAAGAAAGAAAGAAGATATATGATAATATAAAATGGAAAATTGATACCACTAATTTTACAACTCAGGAAGTCGTGGATAAGATAATAAATCTTTTAAGGTTAGAGAGGTGAGCGGGTGAAGATGAAAAAGATTACAGTAAAAATTACGGAAGATAAAGAATATAAGATTTGCATCGAAAAGGGAATTCTTAATAATTTAGGCGAGCATTTATCTAAGGCAATAGAGAACAAGAGGGTTATTATAATTACCAATTCTTTAGTAAACAACCTGTACGGAGCTAAACTTTTATCCGCTTTGAGAAAGGATGGGTTTAACTCTGATTTAATAGAAGTGCATGATGGCGAGAAATATAAAACCCTATCTACGGCAAATTATCTCTATGATGAATTATTAAAAAGGAAAGCAGACCGAACTACTACCCTTATAGCTTTAGGTGGAGGAGTTATAGGAGATTTAACCGGATTTGTTGCTGCTACCTATATGAGAGGCCTGCCTTTGGTGCATATTCCCACCACTCTTTTGGCTCAAGTAGATAGCAGTATCGGAGGGAAAGTAGCGGTTGATCATCCTTTAGCTAAAAATATAATCGGGAGCTTCTATCAGCCAAAGGCAGTTTACACTGACCCTGAGGTTCTGCAGACTTTATCAGATAAAGATATAAAAAATGGAATGATAGAGGCTATAAAAATAGCAGTTATCAAATCTCCGGTTTTCTTTAAATGGTTAGAAAAAAATATTGATCAATTATTAAAAAAACATAAAGACCTACTATGTGAAGTTGTTAAAGAATCTGTTTCTTTAAAAGCGGACATAGTTTTGAAAGATCCCTGGGAAAGCAGACTACGTAAAATACTAAACTTTGGCCATAGTATTGGCCATGCCCTGGAAGTAAGGGCAGGATATCAGGATTTAAGTCATGGGGAAGCAGTGGCCTTAGGTATGTTAATCGAAACTAAAATAGCTCGCAATAGAGGGATGTGTTCAGAAGAGTTTGAGGAAAAAATTAGACGAATATTATCATTCTTACGAAATCAGGAATCCAAACCCGGGGAACAACTCAATATGTCATTCTCGCCTTCTTCTCTGTCATTCCCGCGAAAGCGGGAATCTATATTTAAACATATTAAAAATTTAGACTACAATCAATTCTGGGAAACTTTAACTTTAGATAAAAAAAACTATCAGGGTAAAACAACATTCATTCTACCAGAAGCTATGGGCAAAGTTAGTTTAATTAAAGATATAGCTAAAAAAGAAACAATAAAAGCTTTGGAAGAATTTAAAAAGGAGTGGGGATTATGTTAAAGATAGGAATAATCAATGGACCAAATTTGAATATGCTGGGAAAAAGAGATCAGAAAATTTACGGAAATTTAACTTTAGAAGAAATGAACTGTAAAATAAAATCTTTTGCCGAGAAGGAAGGTATTGAACTAATCATAATGCAGTCCAATTTCGAGGGGGAGATAATTGAATTTATTCAGAAGAACACTTCAAAGCTAAATGGTTTAGTTATCAATCCAGCGGCTTATACTCATTACAGTTATGCTATTGCCGATACCCTAAGAGACTGTTCTATCCCGGTAGTTGAAGTTCATCTTTCTAATATATTTTCCCGAGAAGATTTTCGGGGGAAATCAGTAACTGCTTCTGCGTGTATAGGCCAGATTGCCGGGTTTGGTTACCAGAGTTATATTCTCGCTATCCATGCTCTTCAAGATTTTTTAAAAAAAGGAAGTAGTGAAATAAATAAATAGATTGATCAACTAATATATTTGTTATTCCCTCGAAAGAGGGAATCTATTCCCTGCTTTGTCATTGCAAGAAGCGGAGCAAGCCTGCCCCAGCGAAAGCAGGGGAAGCAATCTTTATATCAAATGTAGGGGCTCGATTCATCGAGCCCGCATATTCTCTCTGTCATTCCTGTTTTCTCCTCTCCTCCCGGAGGGAGAGGGTCAGGGTGATGGGGATTTGTTGAAAATCGGACAATTGCTAAATCTTCATTACTCATTACTCATTACTTATTACGCAATTAACCAGCAGGTTAATTGCTAAAAAGGGGAAAATCGAAATGGAAGAGGAAAGCGACTTTAAAAAAATAACTATCATTGGTGTAGGTTTAATCGGCGGCTCACTCGGATTAGCTCTTAAAAAAAAGAAACCGAATTTCAAAATTGTAGGAATAGATAAACAAAAAATAATCGAAAAAGCAATTGCTCGAGGGGCTATTGATAAAGGAACAGTTAATCTCGAAGAAGGAATAAAAGAAGCTGATATAGTAATTATTGCTACACCTGTAAAGACGATTTTAAATATATTGACCCAAATTAATCCTTTTCTTAAAAAAGGATGTCTGGTAACTGATACCGGGAGCACTAAAGGGCAAATTGTAGAGAGAGCCGATAAAGTATTGTCTAAAGATATATTCTTTGTCGGTGGCCATCCTATGGCAGGTTCAGAAGAATATGGTATAAAGTCGGCAAATCCTCATCTCTTTCAGGATAAAACCTATATCCTAACTCCTACTAAAAAAAGTAATTTAATAGCAATAGAAAAGATATCTTCATTAATCAAGATGATAGGCGCAAAAAGACTAATATTAGACTCTCTCGAGCACGACAGAATTGTTGGTGCAGTGAGCCATCTACCTCAGATTATGGCAGTTTCTTTGATAAACATGGTAAGTGAGTTAGTCCAAAAAGAAAATAACAATAATTATTTTAAAGCCGTAGGAGAGGGATTTAAAGATATGACCCGGATTGCTTCCAGTCCTTATAAGATATGGGAAGATATCTGTGATACTAATCAAGAAAATATTTTGGAAATGATTCAGGAATTTAGAAATTATCTTGAAGTAATAGAAAATAAACTTAAAAATGATCCCAACAGTTTAGAAGAAGAATTTCGAAAAGCAAGCAAATTAAGAGAAAGTATATAGAATATTAGGAAATTTACCGATTGACCAATTCTCAAATTTACCGATGAAATTAGTCGATAGTGAATAATCGTTAGTCATTAGCATTAAATACAGGTTTTCAGTTGGCAGTTTTCGGTTTACAGTTAAAAGCTTAAAGCTAAAAGCGAAAAACCATAATTCAAAACGCAAAACTTTTTCTCTCAATACTAAATTTTTAATTTTGAGCTGTGGTTTTATGTTTTGCGCTTTTCGTTTTTCGCTATATACTATATACTCGATACTCGATACTAATTTATTCTGGCTCCTGACTCCTATCTTCTTATTGAGAATTTGCCCCATTTATGCTATAATTTAACTGCAAGATGAGGAAAAATTATGAGCTTTGCAAATAAAGATGAAGTAAAAAATGTAGCTGTAAACAGAAAAGCACGACATGATTATCATATATTAGATAATTACGAAGTAGGGTTGGTCCTAAAAGGAACAGAAGTAAAATCTTTAAGAGAAGGCAAGGTTAGCCTGCGGGAAAGTTTCGCTCAATTTGAAAATAATGAACTTTATATAATGAATATGCATATTTCGCCTTACGCCTTTGGCAACATATTCAATGTTGACCCTAAAAGAAAACGTAAATTGCTTTTGCATAAACGAGAAATCGGTCGTTTAAAAGGGCAAGTTGAGGAGAAAGGTTTAACCCTGGTGCCTTTGCGAATTTATTTTAAAAGAGGTCATGCCAAGATTGAATTGGCTCTGGCAAAAGGAAAAAGATTATACGATAAACGACAAGCATTAGCTGAAAAAGATGCCCAAAGAGAAGTAGAAAGAGAATTAAAGAATAAAGAATGGGGGCGATAGGTTTCGACAGGGATAAAAGAGGTAAAAACAGCGGGTCGAGGTTCCATGTCCTCGTAAAACCGTGGAAAAACATTAATTGCTAACGATAAACAATTAGCATTTGCAGCCTAATTAGGCTGCACGTCTGTACTGGTTTTGTGTCTACGAGACTTTTATGGGTGTAACCTAAAGTAGACTATCTTCTACCTTACTGCCCTGGGAGGCAGAAGAGAAAATTAAGGGCTGGCTCAATTTACATCCTGTCTATGGGAGGTAAAAAGAGCGAGAACCAAATCATAGACTACGCTCGTAGCGGTTTTTACTGAAATATCTTTGGACGCGAGTTCGAATCTCGCCGCCTCCATCATTCATAGATAAATATTAGCCCTTTGGCATTTTACTGAAGGGCTTTTTTATTTTTTATAATATTTTTTAAAAAAAGAAGGATTTTTAGAATTTATTATGGTATATAAAAATTCAAAACAAATGTACCTTAGGTTGAATCAGATGAGAAAAAAACAGAGGAGGAAATATATATGAGAAAAGATAAAAAGAGAGAAATTTTCGATGCAGCGCTGACCAAGGCTCTGGGAATAGACTATTCCGAATTTTTAGTCTCACTTTCCGGGAGCTGTAAGCTTCCCAAGAACTTCCCCAAGGAATACGGGGTAAAGTTATATAATGAAGGGATTCCCTCCCAAAGTTTTAAACTTTTGCCTTCCGGGATATTTTCTGCAGAGGAGTTAGAAGGTATCAAAAGGGACTCTGAGTCCTATCTGGCTGTCTTTAGAGAG
>NCRO01000021.1 GCA_002849045.2 Candidatus Sediminicultor secundus | reverse complement strand
CACCGAGATGTCAACAGAGTAGAGCGTCGGCAGCGTCAGAGTTGGATAAGAGACAGGAATATAATATGAATAAACTGTTTAAGACCTTTAGCCGGATTCCCATCAAAGACAGGACAATAGAGGGTACAGGTCTTGGCCTTTACCTCTCCAAGAAGATAATTGACCTTTTAGGTGGTGAGATCAAAGCTGAAAGTAAATTTGGCAAAGGAAGTATATTTACCTTGGCTTTACCGTTAAAACGATAATAGAAATAAAGTTGTAAAGTGAGGAGATTGATGTTTTAATCTCTGTAATCTGAATTTTAAAATCTGTGTTATCAGTTATTATAGGAGGTAATAAGATGAAAAGAATTTTAGTAATAGAGGACAATGAAACCAATATATACCTCATCGGCTTTATCTTGAAGAAAAATGGGCATGAGGTAATAGAAGCCAGGAGTGGTGAGGAAGGGGTAGAACTGGCAATAAAAGAAAAGCCAGACCTGATACTCATGGACATCCAACTTCCAGGCATTGATGGTTTAGAAGCCACCCGAAGGATAAGGGAATCTGAAACAGATAGTGAAGTTCCTATTATCGCCCTTACCTCATATGCTATGACCGGGGATAGGGAGAAATCTCTTGCAGCTGGTTGCACCGGATACATAGAGAAACCTATCAATCCGGATACTTTCATGTGCGAGATAGAGAACTATTTTTAAGATAAGTTAAAATAAATATATAGGAGATAAAAAAGATGAAAATTCTTATAGTAGATGATATAGAAGAGAATCTCTATCTGCTGGAGAGCATACTGAAGGGGAGTGGGTATGAGGTGGTAACTGCTAAAGATGGAGTAGAAGCCCTTAGCAGGTTAAAAGAAGAATCTATCGATATGATAGTATCTGATATATTAATGCCCAGGATGGATGGCTTCCAGTTATGCAGGGAGTGCAAAAAAGACGAAAATTTAAAGAAGATACCTTTCATATTCTACACTGCTACTTATACCGAAAAAAAGGATGAGGAGTTTGCTCTGAGCTTAGGTGTAGAAAAGTTCATCGTAAAACCGCAAGAGCCAGAAGTATTATTAAAAATCTTAGAAGAGGTCATCGAAGGATACAGAAAGGGGGCACTTGTTGCTCCCAAAGAGCTAATCAAAGAGGAGGAAATATATCTTACTGAATACAACAAACGGCTGATAACAAAACTTGAGAAAAAGGTACTTGACTTGGAGAAATCCGAGAAAAGATTACAAAAAACTATGGAAGACACTATCTATACTATCGGTAAGATTGCCGAGACCAGAGACCCCTATACCTCTGGACATCAGAAGAATGTCTCCCAAATAGCCATTTTCATAGCCCAGGAGATGAAACTTCCTAAAGATAAGATTGAAGGAGTAAGGATAGCCTCTTTAATTCATGATATCGGAAAGATAAGCGTACCTACTGAAATCCTAAGCAAGTCCACTACATTATCTGATATAGAATTCAGCCTAATAAAAGGACATTCCCAAATAGGGTATAATATTTTAGAATCCATAGATTTCCCCTGGCCGGTTGCATGGATTGTCCTTCAACATCACGAAAGGCTAAATGGTTCAGGATATCCAAATAATCTGAAAGGTGATAAGATTCTCTTGGAAGCTAAAATCATAGGAGTAGCTGATGTAGTAGAAGCCATGTCTTCTCACCGACCCTACCGACCGGCTTTAGGCATGGATAAAGCCTTAAATGAAATCTCACAAAATAAAGGAATCCTGTACGACCCTAAAGTAGTAGATGCCTGCCTTAAGTTATTTAAAAGAAAAGAATTTAAATTATAAAGCATACGGCGTGTCGCCAAAGAAGAAAATTGGAGAGATTATAATAGAAATGTCTAATGTCAAGGGCTGACCCCCTTGTTTCACTTGTTTCGGCTCAAGGCCGAAAGCGAGTTTGGGAAGGGCAGTATGTTTACATCCACCTTTCCCTTAGAATATAGGGAGGTAAAAGTATGAAAAAGATTCTGGTAGTGGAAGATAACGAGATAAATATGTACCTGAGCTGCAGTATCCTGAAGAGCAGCGGCTATGAGGTAATAGAGGCCAGGAGTGGCGAGGAAGGTGTAGAGCTGGCAATAAAAGAAAAGCCAGATCTCATAATTATGGATATCCAGCTTCCAGGTATCGATGGTCTGGAAGCCACAAAAAGGATAAGGGAATCGCAAGCAGATGGGGAGATTCCCATCATTGCTCTTACTTCCTATGCTATGGCCGGTGGCAAGAAGAAGGCATTAAAAGCCGGTTGTACCGGCTATATAGAAAAACCTATCAATCCGGAAACATTTATGGGTGAAATTGAGAAGTATCTTTAAGACGAGTTAAAAAATAAGTAGGAGCTAAAAAAGATGAGAATCTTTATAGTAGATGAAATGGAAGAGAATCTCTATCTACTTGAGACTTGATCTCGATATCGATAAGGTCTTGGAAGAAATTTCAATAAACAAAAATATTCTCTAGACCCGGAAGTGGTAGATGTTTGCCTGAAACTCTTTAAAGAGAAAGAATTTAAATTTAAGTGAAACATAAAACAGGGAATAGTAATTAGTTTTCCATTTTATTAGTTGTATTAATTAGATGTTTTACAGTTATTCTTTTTAACTTTCAGAAGGCTTGCACGGGTTACGGCTTTAGCGCCAAATTTTTCTCTAATTTTATCTAAAGATTGAGTAAGTTGTTCCAATTTATCATCTTTTTTATCCTCTTCGTCTCTTAAGAACTTCAATTGTTTTATTTCATTTCCCAAGGCAAAATTGGAGAGTTTTATTCCCAAAAGTCTAACTCCGCCTTTTTTATGCCTTACTTTATCCAGGAGTTCCACCACTGTTTTAAAGATGATATCATCAATATGGGTAGGATTTTCTAAAGTCTTAGACCTATTGAAGGTAATAAAATTATGAAATCTTATTTTTAAAGTAATGGTCTTACCTTTATAACCTTTTTTTCTCGCTATGTACCCCACCATCTGAGAAATTTTAAGCAGTTCTTTTACGAGAACTGCTTTTTCGGTTATATTGGTGCCGAAAGTTGTTTCTTTGCCAATAGATTTTGCTTCAGAGGGAGGAGTAACCGGACTCTTATCTATCCCCTTAGCCAGAAGTTTTATCTTTTTTCCGTTTTTCCCTAAGAGATTCTCCAATATAGAATCAGGCATTTTAGCTAATTGTTCTACCTGATAAATACCGGATTTTTTTAGCAGCTCTTCTGTCTTTTTCCCTATACCCCAAAGGGAAGATACAGGAAGGGGATAGAGGATTTTTTTAATATTTTTTGAAGGGATAATATAGAAACCATCCGGCTTCCCCAGGTTGGTGGCTATCTTGGCTAAGAATTTATTCTCTGCTATTCCTACCGAGACCTTAAGGCCTAATTCTTGATAAATCCTTTCTTTAATCTTTCTACCGATGTATTCTGACGAACCGAAGAGTGATTCACATCCGGATACGTCTAAGAAAAGTTCATCTACGCTCAACGGTTCTATTAAAGGGGTGTAACTGCTACATATTTGAAAGAACTTTTTGGACTCCTTTAAATATTTATTCATTTGGGTGGGGACAAAAATTCCCTTATGGCATTTTTGACGGGCCTCCCAGATAGGCATACCGGCGTGAACACCGTATTTACGGGCTTCATAGGAAGCGGCACAGACCACTCCCCGGTTTGAATTACCTTTTCCGCCGCTTATTCCTCCTACGATAAGGGGTTTTCCTCGATAAGCCGGATTATCTCTTTGTTCTACTGAGGCGAAGAAGGCATCAAGATCTAGATGAATTATAGATAGACGATTGATGTTGTTCACTATTTTAGTTCCTTTCTGGTGGATAATGGGGACGGTTCTATTTTATAAAATAGAACCGTCCCCATTATCCTACTACCCATTATCCTACTATATACTATCTATATCTCTAATTTTTCGGGCGATTATTTTAAAGTCACCGCTATTTTTACTTAAAACCCCTTCTATTAAAAGAGGTGCTTCCTTACGAAAAAGATTAGAATATTTTTGATAGACAGCAGGGAAAGTGATTACTTCAAAGAAACCTGCTTCATCTTCTAAGAGTAAGAAAGCCATAACTTGTTTTTGCCTGGTAAATTGTCTTCTTACCTGGATTAGCATTCCTCTTATTAGGATTGATTTTCGATAGAAATAATTTAACAATTGATTGGAATTCATAATTGATAAATGTGCTAATATTTTATCATATTTTTTTAAAGGATAGTTGATTATATATAAATCAAGTATTTCTTTTTCTAAATTCATTTGGAAAGATTTGGAAAAATGATAAGCAGGAATTGAGTCAGAGGAAATAAGTTCGGATATTTTATTTTGAGCCGCATCTTTAGCTTTCTTCTTTCTAACCTCCTTTAAAGTAAGGGGAAGTAGGGTTAATAATGCCGAACGGGGATAAGTAGTGAAATCAAAAGCACCTACCTTAATTAGATTTTCTATTAATGGTTGATTAATTCTTAAAGGCATAGTTTTATAACAGAAATCATACAGGGAATTAAATCTTTTGCATTTCTCCCTGAGAGACAG
>NCRO01000212.1 GCA_002849045.2 Candidatus Sediminicultor secundus | reverse complement strand
GTTTCATCCAGGCAAACCCCAGATCAATAGTCATACCTCTTTCTTTTTCTTCGGGTAAACGATCAGTATCTATGGAAGTTAGAGCATAGATTAAAGCTGTTTTGCCATGGTCAATATGGCCCGCTGTACCGAAAACAAACATAAAAACCTCTTTTTAGATCATTCCCGCATCTTATGTCATTCCCGCGAAAGCGGGAATCTATCCTTGTAGGAGAGTATTGCAATACACCCCTACTTATGGATTCCGCATCAAGTGCGGAATGACAGGAATGATATCTTTCTTTAAAAGCCACCGCCTGAGAGGGTGGGTAGTTTATTGAATATTATTTTAATTTAGAATAGACTGATTTGATGATTTTTATTACTAAATTGTCAGAAGAAGGGTCAATGCAGCGAGGGTCCAAGATAAAAAATTCTTTTTCTTTTCTTCCCAGAAGTGGTGGGCTAAATAAACGCAATTCTTTAGAAAAAATTTCCACCGAACAGGGAGGCTTTATGATTATCAGTTTGGTTGGTAAAGTTTGTCCGGGTAAAGAACCTCCTCCTATAGCAGTTTGTCCTTCTTTGGTAAATGCCGGGACATCTTCTTTTTTCAGTTTTTGGCAGATATTCTGGCTGCGAATAGCAATTTTTTCTAAAGGGTAGGAAATCATTTTCCAAATCGGAATTTTGGTTATAGCCTCATCCTTTAAATAATATAATAAAATTTTCTGGAGTATAGTTAAGGTGATTTTATCCACCCTTAGTGTTCGAAATAAAGGGTGCTGCGAGATTTTTTTCAGATAAGTTTCTTTGCCGCAAATAACCCCTCCCTGGGGACCCCCCAAAAGTTTATCTGTACTAAAACAAACAATATCAGCACCGGCTCTGATACTTTCTTGAACGGTTGGTTCGTGTTTTAATCCAAAATCCTCGGTGTTTAAGAATGTTCCGCTGCCCAAGTCCACTACTACCGGTAAATTGTATTTTCCCCCTAATTTTTTAAGTTCTTTAACTTCAGCTTGATGAACAAAACCAGTCATCTCAAAATTGCTTTGATGGACTTTTAATATTAAAGAAGTATTATCGTTAATTGCTTTTTCATAATCATCAATAAAAGTCTGGTTAGTAGTTCCCACTTCTCGAAGATGAGCACTGCTTTGTTCTAATATCTCCGGAATACGGAACCCTCCCCCGATTTGCACCAATTCTCCTCTGGAGACAATCACTTCTTTATTTTTAGCCAGAGTATTCAATATTAAAAATATTGCACCGGCATTATTATTAACCACCAGACTTTTTTCTGAATGGCTAAGAGTGCAAAGCAATTTTTCGACAGTTTTTCCTCTTTTTCCCCTGCTGCCTTCTGCAAGATCATATTCCAAATTAGTATAACCCTGCAAAGAGGTTTGAACTGCTGCCAGCATTTCTTTACCAAGCGGTGCTCTCCCCAGGTTAGTATGAAGAATTACTCCACTGCCGTTTATTACTCCTTGTAAAAAAGATAGATTTTCTTTTTCAAAATATTCTTTAATTTTATTTATCCTTTCTTTTGTTGAGTATAGGCTGTTCCTTATACAC
>NCRO01000211.1 GCA_002849045.2 Candidatus Sediminicultor secundus | reverse complement strand
GGAGCATTCAAAGATCATTTTATTTTAAATGGTAAATATGTTGATTCTATCCGTGTTGCAAAATTAGATTTCAAAGAAGGTGAAAAAAATAAAAAGAAAAAATAAAAAGAGAAATAGTATTCCATGTGCTGGACCCTCTATAACGGACAAGGAAATTCAATTTGTTACTGAAGCAGTAAGATGCGGGTGGTATGAAAACAGAAATATGCATATTGACAAATTTATTAAGGAAATTATTAATTATACAGGTATAAAATATTGTCTTCCTGTCTGTAATTGTACCTCAGCAATTCATTTAGCGTTACTAGCATTAAATATTGGACCTGGTGATGAAGTTATAACACCTGATATTAGTTGGGTTTCTTCAGCTTGCCCAATTCATTATGTAGGAGCAACACCAATATTTGCAGATATAGATAAAACTAATTGGTGTCTTTCACCAGAATCTTTCAAAAAATTAATTACAAAAAAGACAAAGGCTGTTATTGTTGTTGATCTTTATGGTAATATGCCGGAGATGGATGAAATAATAAAAATTGCAAATGAATATAATATACCTATTATTGAAGATGCTGCTGAAGCAATGGGTGCTGAATATAAAAATAAAAAGGCTGGTACATTTGGAAAAATTGGAGTATTTAGTTTGAATGCTACAAAACTTATGATGTCAGGACAGGGGGGTACATTAATAACTAATGATGAAAAGATTTATGAAAAAGCAAAAAAATTATACCATCACGGAATGTCACCCTATTCTCTAACAACTACATTTTGGTCTGAAGAAATTGGGTTTAACTATCAATGGTCAAACATACAAGCTGCCCTTGCATTAGCTCAGTTTTATAGGCTTGACGAATTAGTAAAAAAGAGAAGACAGGCATTCACTTGGTATTTCGAAAGATTAAAAAATATTGAAGGTGTTCAATTAAATTCTGAAGAAGAATATACTAAGAATACGTTTTGGGTAATTACGGCAATTGTAGATAATGAATATAAATTAAAAAAAGAAAATATTATGGCAGGATTTAAAAAATATAACATTGATACACGACCTTTTTTTTATCCAATTAGCTCAATGCCGGCATATGCTAAATATATTTTCGGTAAAAATATGGAAAAGAAAAATCCTGTTTCATATAATATATCTCCATATGGTATATGTTTACCTTCATCCTTTTCTCTAACTGAAGATGATGTAGATTATATATGTAAGGTATTTTTGAAGATATTGACAAAAAAGAATAATTAATCTTATTTTACTCATTTTACCACATTGGTAATTCACTATTTGTGAAAGATGGTGTGAAGGCAAGTTCTCAGTGGACAGGCATAAATGATAATATATTGAGGTAGGCGCTACATTTGTAAAGGCGAGAACATCGATATAGTTGTTAGGAGGAAATTTTAAAAATGAATAAAAATTATACGATATTAATTCCAACAATAAATCGTATAAATTTCTTGAAGAGGATTTTAAATTATTATAATAGCTTTGAAGAGGATTTTAAAATTATTATAGGAGATTCAAGTACAGATGAGAATAAATTAATAAATAAAAAAAATATGTCGACATTTTCAAATTTAGATATATTATACTTTGACCATTATTCATCAAAAATTAATTCACATTATAAATTTGCAGATATGGTAAATTATGCTGATAAAAAATATTGTGTATTTTGCGCGGATGATGATTTTGTTATTCCAAATGGGATCAATCAATCAGTAACTTTTCTTGAAAAGAATTCTGATTTTTCAGTGGCGCAAGGAAGGTTTATTGGTTTTTCTATAAAAAATAGTAAAAATAAAGGATTGAAACAATTTCATTGGATACCCATTTATACAAATGAATCGATTATTTTTTCAGATCCAAAAGACAGAATGTATGAACATTTATCAAATTATACATTACCAACTCTATTTGCAGTTCATAGAACAGAGTTATTAAAAATGGTATATAAAGAACTTTTAAATTCAAAGGTTGATCCTATGCAATTTGGAGAATTTTTACCTTCTATACTTGACTTAATATATGGCAAGAAAAAAAGTTTAGATGTGCTATACGCAGCACGGCAATTAAATAGTAGAGTTGGCTATTGGCCATCTTTATTGGAATATATGAAAGACGGAAAATATGATGAGGAATATATTAAATTTAAAAATTGCTTAGCAAAACACTTAACTAAAAAATCTCAATTAAGCATTGATGAATCCAAAAAATTTTTATTAGGAGTAACAAGGATTGTTTTAACTCTTGCTGCCTCTCCTGCTTCAACATCTCTCTCATCATCACCAATAAAAACTGCTTTTGTTAAGTCAATATGATGTTCTCCTGCTGCCTGAAAAAACATTCCTGGCTTTGGTTTTCTGCATTCACATCCCTCATCCCATCCATGAGGGCAGTAGTAAATTCCTGAAACTTTTGCTCCACGATTCTCCAGCTCCTTTTTCATTTTCTCATGGATTTCTTTTAAATTATTTTCTGTCATTATTCCTCTTGCTATTCCTGCCTGGTTTGATATTATGTAAATATCATAGCCTTTTTTTGTGAGAAGAGTTATTGCTTCCACTGAACCAGGAAGAAATTCAAACTCATCCCAACTCTTAACATAATCAGCTTTAGGCGGTTTTTTATTTATCACTCCATCCCTATCAAGGAATATATTTTTTTTTAGTTGGAGATATTTTTCAGTTATAGAAAGTCTTTCAAGATTTCCGATACTATAATACTTATGATTAGTTAGATAACCTGCAATTTGTTTTTCCTTAATTAATTTGGGCAATATTTCCTTTTCAAATGAAATATTTATATCTGGCATCAGTTCAAGAACTTTCTTATTAATAATAAAAAAACCTATATCCACGCCAAAAAGATTTTTCTCTTTTCTGCTCTTATCATACAAAATAACATAGCCTTGATCATCAACCTTCATATTACTTTTTGTAAAATTATCTTTATTTGTATAGATTGTTACTGTTGCCAGAACATTATGATTGTTATGATATTCTACTAGTTTTTTAAGGTTAAGTGGCCAATAGTTGTCACAGTACATCAAAAGAAAATTGTTATCAAGCAATTCTTCTGCATTTTTTATCCTTTTTCCAGTTTCAAAAGAAACATCCCCTATAGAATATTTTATTTTTATTCCAAAATCGGAGCCATTTCCAAAATATTCTCTTATTTTGTCAGGAAGATAGCCAAGAAGTAGAACAACTTCTTCTATTCCATTTTCTTTAAGTAAGTCTATTAAATATTCTAGAAAGGGTCTTCTGTTAATAGAAATCATTGGCTTTGGCAGATTGTCTGTCAATGACTTTAATCTTGTTCCACGCCCTCCTGCAAGTATTACTGCTTGCTTTACCAATACCATAATAGTGCCCTCTCATTATTTTTTAACTGTTATTATTAATCCAAAAAAGATTGTTATTTATTCTATTGTTTTTAACAAGATATTTTAGTTGGGGCAGCCGGTTACAATATCTTCCCCTAAACATTTCTTCGGTAAAATTTATTTTCTTAAAGAATTCAACAAGATCTTTTCCCCCACTTATTAAATCCCATTTAGGTTTGTAATAATCTTTTAAAACTGATAATATTTTTTTGAATGAAACCTTATATGTTCTTGAATCAGAACCATGTTCTCCGGTAAAAGTAAGCGAACTTCCTTTTACAACTTTTTGAGCTGCTTCTGCAAGATCCCGAATAGTATAGTTCCCATTTTTAATCCCAATATTGAAAGACTGATTTAATACAAGTTCTTTTGGTGCTTCAAGTCCTGCAATAAAAGCATTGCACACATCCCTTATATGAATAACTGGTCTCCAGGGTGTGCCATCACTTTTTACCTCTATTTTACCAGTTGTATAAGCACATGCAACTAGATTATTAAATACTATATCACATCTGAGTTTAGGACTTGCACCGAAAACTGTTGAAGGTCTGAAACAAACAACAGTAAAATCATCTGAGCCAAGTTTTTTGAGTTCACATTCAGCATCCCACTTTGTTTTTGCATATGCAGTTATTGGATTTTTTTCACTCTCATCCTCGTCAAGTTCATAGTCAACCGCAGAAATACCGTACATACTTTGTGATGAAACGTAAATAAATCTTTTTATTCCAGCTTGTCTTGCAAGCTTAGCAAATTTTATTGTTGCATTAAGGTTAATATCATATGTTAATTTTGGATTAAATTCACCCAAAGGGTCATTTGATAAGGCTGCAAGATGAATAACTGCATCTATATTTTTTAAATCATCTTTTGAGACATCTCTTATATCTTTAAATATCTGATTTATTTCGGAATCAGCTTTGTTTTTCTCAATTCCTTCATAATAATTTGTATCAAAACCTCTAACAGAATAACCTTTTTCAATAAGCATTGGTGTTAATACTGATCCAATATAACCTTTGTTTCCTGTAACAAGAATGTTCATCATATCTCCTTAATCTAAATATTTCTTTCGCTCTTTTTCATTTCAGTTAAATAAGAGGAAATAAGATGTGCTAAAACTAAATGAAGATCTTCTATCCTCCCATAATGATTTGATGGAACATGGATGTAATGGTCAACTTTATCCTTAAGTTTACCACCATCAAATCCTAAAAAACCTATAGTGATAGCACCTAATTTTGAAGCAGTATCAACAGCATTTAAAATATTTTTTGAGTTCCCGCTTCCTGTTATGGCAACAACAATATCACCAGGATTTATTAAATTTTTTAATTGCTGGGAGAATACATCATCATAACTTAAATCATTACTTAACGCTGTAAGAAGGGCAACATTATCTGTCATAGATATTACTCTAAACCGTTTTTCTTTTTCATCGTAAATCCTTTGAAGCGTCCCTTTGCTAAGGTCGCAGGCAAAATGAGATGCTGTTGAAGCACTTCCTCCATTTCCAATAATGAATATCTGCTTATTTTTTATATAAGCATTATATAATATATCAGTAACTTTCTTAATGTCTTCAACTGATATTTCATCAATTGTTTTTTTTAGTTCTTTAAAATAATTTTTTATGAATTCCATTTTTATTTAAACCCCTTAAAATAATTTAGTTACTTCGCTCAGTATGTTTGTATTCAATCATTAACATATATTATTTTACTTCCTTCTGGTTCAAACTTAAAGGATAATTCTTTAAGATTTGATAAGGCTTTCCTAACATTATTTTGATTTTTTTCTTCACAATAAATTAATAAGAAACCTCCACCACCAGAGCCTAATATTTTACCTCCAATAGCCCCAGCTTTTCTTGCTTTTTCATAATAAGAGTTTATAATTGGGTTGGTAATATTAGAGGCTAATTTTTGTTTATAAATCCACCCCTTATGTAATATTTCTCCAAATCTTTTAATATTTCCAGACTTCAATTCTTCTAAAAGTTCTTCAGATAATTCAACCATTTTATTTAAAATATTAAGATTGTCTTTTGTCTTTCTTCTTTGTTCGGTTAATATAGTATCTGATCTTGTATTTATACCAGTATAAAACAAAAGCAGTCTGTTATTTAATTCTTCTATAACTTCTTTTCTAAAAATAACTGGATTTACAAATACACTTTCATCTGAATTAAATTGTATATGATTGAATCCACCATAAGCAGCGGCATACTGGTCCTGTTTTCCGATAGGATGTCCAAGTATGTCTATTTCAATCTTGCATGCTTCTCTTGCTAAAGTTTCGGCAGATACATTCTCTCCTTTATAAGCATGTAAAGCATTTAATGTTCCAACAAGAAGACTGCTTGAACCTCCCAGCCCGGACCCTTCATGAGCAGGTAATAAATCTGACATATAAACAATATCTATTCCTCTTTCTGTTATCCCCAATAATTTCAATGCTTCTCTAACAAGGTTGTGTTCAATACACTCAACATTTTTAACCTCTTCTATTTTAGAATAACCAACTCTTATACTATCAGTAAATCTTTTATTTACGGTTATATAAATATATTTATTAAGTGTTGTACTTACTACAGAACCATAACCATGTTGATAATATGTTTTAAGGTCAGATCCTCCTCCTGCAAAACTCATTCTAAACGGTGTTTTTGAAATAATCATATTTTTTTAATCCTTTCAATTAAAAAATAAATATTTATATTTTATATATCTATTCTACCTCGGAAAATGATTCTTGAAGAACACAAACACCCTCAATTCTTGTTGGCATTTCACAAGGTCTTTCAAAAGGTTGACATTTGATAATATCAAAACCAATTGCATTTTCCCAAGTATCAGCTCGAATTTTTCCTGTCATTACACTCAATGAAATTCTATATTTTCCGCTAGTAAGAATAAGAGGCCCAATCTCTATTCTTATTTTCTTAACCTTCTCATTGAAATATTTGCCATGATATGGAGCTGATGCTCCAGTAGTAACTAGTTGTCCTAATTCATTATAAATACGGAATTCTGGACTAAAATAACCTCCTGGAGGATGACCAACAAAATCAACAATTAACATCAATTTGTCATTATATCTAAATATAGTGCTATATTCACCTTTATCATTTAGCATTTTAACACCTCTAAAATAAAAGCTTGAATTCTTAACATCCTCAGGATTTCTCTCAACAATATAGGAAGACTCGTCAAAGCACTTTAGCTCTTTCTCTTCATAGTCCTTAACCACCTCATCAACGGCTCTCTTCTCCACTATTTGACCATTATCTAACCAGATAACACTCTCACATAGACTGCGAATCGCCCCCATATTATGACTCACAAAAAGCACAGTACGTCCTCTCTTTGCTACATCTTCCATCTTCCCCAAACATTTCTTCTGAAAGGCTATGTCTCCCACCGCCAGTACTTCATCTACCAACAGAACCTCGGGTTCAAGATGTGCTGCTACCGCAAAAGCAAGCCGAACATACATACCACTTGAATATCTTTTTACCGGAGTATCGAGGAATTTTTCAATTTCCGCAAAGTTAACAATTTCATCATATTTTTCTTCAATCTCCTTCTTCCGCATGCCCAGTATAGCACCATTAAGAAAGATATTCTCTCTTCCAGTAAGCTCTGGATGAAATCCTGTTCCCACTTCTAATAAGCTTGATACTCTACCATTAATTTCTATAATTCCACTGGTAGGCTCAGTAATACGTGACAAAATTTTTAAAAGTGTACTTTTTCCAGCACCATTTTTACCGATAATGCCCACTACTTCGCCCTCGTCTACATCACAAGATATATCTTTCAATGCCCAAATAATATCATTACTTCGTTCATTATTCCCATTGTCATTAAATTTTGTAAGTCTTTGTAATCGCTTAAAGTTTCTAAAGGGTGCACTAATACCATCTATTATGGCTCCCCTAAATGTTAGGTATCTTTCTTCTTTTGTTCCAATGCGATAACATTTAGATAGGTTATTAATTTTTATTATTGGTTTACTCATATTCATTTCTCCTTAAATAATATCAGCAAAATAACGTTCTGTCTGCTTAAAATAAAACATCCCGGCTATAAATAAAATCACACTCACCAAAGTTGAAATTAAAAGAATTTGTTTGGGGAAAGCAATGGTTCCTAATAAAGCAGAGCGAAATCCCTCAATAACACCCACCATAGGATTTAAGGCATAAACAAGACGATATTTCTCAGGCAACATAGATGCAGGATAAACAACAGGAGAAGCAAACAGCCATAATTGCACTAAAAAGGGAATTGTATATCTAATATCCCGGTATTTTGCATTTAAAGCAGCAAGCAACATACCTACCCCACTTGCAGTTACCATCATTAGAATAACTAATAATGGTAAATACAGTATCATAATATTAGGATATATATGGAAATAAAACATCATAAGAATTAATACTATAAAGGCAATAGAAAAGTCTAATAAACCCGCCAGAACCGGTGTTAAGGGAGCTATTAAACGGGGAAAATATACCTTAGAAATTAAATTAGTATTCGTAATCAAACTATTACCAGAATTTGTTACTGCATTAGCAAAATAAGTCCAGGCTACCATAGCGGAAAAATTAAAGACAGGATACGGAATGCCATCAGAAGGTATCTTGGCCAACCTGCCAAAGAAAAGAGTAAAAACAATCATTGAGAAGAAGGGTTGGATAATTGCCCATAATCCTCCAAGCACTGTTTGCTTATAACGCACTTTTATATCACGGGCAACGAGAAAATAAAATAGGTCTCTATACTCACTTAGCTCTTTAAAATCTACCAACTGCCACCCCTTCTTAGGCTTGATAATCATTTTGACCTCCAAATAATTCTTTCTCAACTAAATAGCAGATAATATGCCCAATCATAATATGAGATTCTTGAATGTATGGCGTATCTTCAGAGGGTACTGCAAATAAATAATCAAGATTTTCTTTTAATTTACCACCAGATGCCCCGGTAAAGCCAATTGTAACTGCTCCACGTAGCTTTGCTTCTTTGATGCCCTCAATCACATTTAGCGAATTACCGCTTGTGGTAATTCCAATGACAATGTCTCCCGGGTTAACTAATGCTTCAACCTGTCGCGCAAAAACTCGATTAAAATTATAATCATTGGCAATTGCAGTCAATTCTGATGTATTCGTGGTAAGAGCTATTGAGGTGAGTGCTTTCCGTTCAAGATAAAACTTTCCCACTAACTCGCAAGCAATATGTTGAGCGTCGGCTGCACTTCCTCCATTACCAAATAATACAACCTTTTTATTCTCCTTATATGCATTAATTATTGCTTTGACAATTTCATCAATATTTTTTATCAACTCATTGTCTTTTAAAATATTTTGTTTTACTCTTAAAGTTTGATTAATCTTATCAGTAATCAATTTTTCAAACAATTTTAGTAATCTCCTTAGATTTAATTATTAACTCATCAGGTTAGTAATCCACTAAAATAAATAATACTATTAATTATTCCACCCTAATTCTTCGATAAAAATTCCTCAATAGTTTTAATAAAGTAATCTAAATCTTCCTTCTCTATATCCTGATGTATCCCTATATGTAATCCATTTCTCCCTATATATTCCGCATTAGGAAATTCTCCTAAACTATAACCTAAGAATTTAAAACCCGAACATTGGGTAGGCATAGATAAGAAGAGGCTTCTACTATCAATCCCTTTCTTTTCTAGATGAAGTACCAAATCATCTCGGGAAAAATTATTATTTTCTTGTATAATAACCGGGAAGGCATGTGGTCCAATTTTCTCATCGGGTCCTTCCTCTATACTTACCAGGAGAGGTTTAAATTTTTTAAACTTGCCCATTAGGTAAGTTAGATTCTGCCTTCTTTTATTGAGAATTCCCGAAAATATATCAATATTGCCAAGCCCAACAACTGCTTCTATTTCATTCATTTTAGATGAATAACCAACACGCTCAAAAATAAATCTTATATCACTACCATATTTATTATTAAATCTTTTATGACAATAACCAGAATTAGTATTTAAAACACACTGAACACATTTGCAAGCTCTTCCATGAGATCTCAGAGAACGTAAAATTTCAGCAAATTCCGGTTTATTGGTAGTTACTATTCCCCCCCTCAATAGTTGTTACCATATGGGCAATATAAAGACTAAATGCAGCCATATCTCCCAATGTGCCTACATTTTTACCTTTATAGACTGTGCCATGCGCTTCGGCAGCATCTTCTATAACATACAAATTGTGCTTCTTTGCAATATTCCTAATTGAATCCATATCTGCAGGTTTCCCCATAAGGTGTACTGCAATTATTGCCCTTGTTTTTTCAGTTATTACCTGTTCAATCTTTTTAGGGTCTATATTTAATGTCTCCTTTTCAATATCTACAAATACTGGTTTAAATCCAGCTTGTAATACAGCATTACCTGTAGCCACAAATGAAAGAGCTGGAACTATAATTTCACCATTACGCTCTGCTCCAAAATCATAAAGTACCGCTAATGCCAGTGTAACTGCATCAGTACCGCTGCTAAGGGCAACCGCTTCTTTTGTGCCAACAAGTTTAGCGAATTTTTTTTCAAATTCTCTTACATATTTTCCACTCGAAACTCTTTTTGATTCCAATATCTCATTTATGAGTTTCTTTGATTTTTCAGTTATAGACATTGTCCCAAAAGGTATTTTCATTTTTTCTGTTACCCCTTACTCTAATTTATCTTTATAATCAAATTAATATCTTAAATTCTACAAATAAATTTTAAAATTTTTCTCTTTTTACATATATCATAAAAATGTCGCATATACCGCTATCTTTATTAATACAATAACTAAAGGCCAATAATAATTATATCCTTATCTCTATAACCTTATCATCGCCCTAAAAGATTTTTTGCTTTTTCGTATCTTTCCGGTGTTCCAATATCTATAAGGCTCTCTTGGGTTTCAAATGCATATAAATTCCTTTTAATAATTTTAGGGAAGAAATCCCTTTCTATTGAAAAATTATTTTTTTCCGGCATCAGCAAAAATACTTCTCTTTGTAAAAGATAAAACCCTGCGTTGATAAGACGGTTTTTATATCCTTTGACTTTTTCGTTAAACTCAATGATTCGGTGTGAATCATCTATGTTTATAGTGCCATAATCATCACAAATATCTGTATTTGTTACCGCAATAGAAATTAATGCATCTCTTCTAAAATGAAAATCAACAAATTCCTTTAAGTTAATTTTACAGAAAGAATCCCCATTTACAACCAAAAATGGGTTACTTTTGATATAATTTTCAGCATTTTTTATTGCTCCCCCTGTACCTAATGGTTCTTTCTCCCTCGAAAATTCAATAGTTAAATTGTTAACTTTCTGCCTGTAATATCCCTCTATTATTTCTGATTTATAGCCAGTGCATAATATAAAACGTTTAAATCCATAATTGGTTATAAAATCAATAAGAATACTTAGAAATGGACGGTGTTTAATCTTCGCCATTGGTTTAGGAATATCTTTAACCACGCCCTGCAATCGTTTACCATACCCTCCACAAAGAATTACCACATCTATTTTGCTTAAGCTAAGCATAATTAATACCTCTTTTTACGATTGATAAAAAATAATCTGGCTGCCTAAATTTTCGAATCGAAAAGGAACATATAAAAGGGATTTTAATTTTTCTTTTAATTTAGATTGATTTTTCGGATTAACAAAAAATAATATAAATCCTCCGCCACCAGCACCAAGCAATTTACCTCCAACTGCCCCAGAATTAAGAGCTGCGCCATAAATACTATCAATATAATAAGTAGAAATCTTCTCAGATAAACTCCTTTTAAGTTTCCAGCTTTCATCTAACAATTTTCCAAAAGCGGTTAGATTACCATCTCCATTAAGAATGGTAATAGCTTCGTCTACCATTTGATACATTGTTTTTAATTCTTTCTTTTTACGGGGGATATTCTTTATTTGCTCACCTGCAATTTCAGAGGCAGTTCTCGATAACCCACTATAAAACAACATTAAATGATCTTGAAGTAATTCAAGCCTATCCTTGCTTATAGTAATTGCCCTTACATTAAGATGGTTACTGCCACCAAATTCTATTTTATTAAAACCTCCTACGGCAGCTAAAGCTTGATCCTGACAGCCAACATTTTCTTTAATCATCTCCTGTTCTATATAGATCGCATCTTTGGCTAATTGCATCTTTGAAGGCATAACCCCTTTAAGAGCATATAGTGCATGGAGAAGTCCGACTGTAAACGAAGAACTTGAACCTAACCCGGTTCTTGCAGGTAAATCACCATCATGATGTATCTCTACACCTTTCTTAACATTCATAAATCTTAAAGTTTCTCTTACAGATGGATGCTGAATTTCATCAATGTTTTTTACTTGTTCCGTCTTAGAGTAAATAATTCTGGATTTATGTTTAAAAAATGGGGGAAGATATCTGCAAGTTATGTAACAATACTTATCAATTGTAGTTGCCAGAACTGACCCCCCGTTCTCTTCGAACCATTCTCTATAATCTGTCCCTCCACCAAAGAAGGATATTCGAAATGGTGTTCTGCTTATAATCATATAAATGTCCTCTAGAAATTTATTTTAGGCAAACTTTCGGTGAATTTCATGTTTAAGCATCTCATTAATGTGTTTTACAACTTTAGGGCCATATTTTTCTCCGATCATTTTAATATATTTTGGATTCTTATAATATTTTTTAAAGGCTTTATCTCGGAAACGTAAAACTTCTGCTGCTGATAAATGTTTTGTTGGTAATGGTAATGTGTCTTCTGAGTACTGTGAATATCCACTCCATTTCTTCGGTAATTTAATACCCTTTTGTAAAGCATCTTCATATAATTGAGAACCTGGATAAGCCATAGTAGTATAAAAATTTATATACTCAAAATTAAATTTCTTTGCCATATTCAATGTTTCCTGCATTGTTTCAAGATCATCATCGGGAAGACCAAAAATAAAATTTCCAATAATATAAATTCCCGCAGTCTTTGTCATTTCAACAGCTTCTTTTATTTTGTCTTGTCCAAATCTTTTGGAAACGCCTTTTCGAACTTTTTTACTAGCAGATTCAAAACCGAAACAAATCCAATTAATTCCTGCTTGTTTCATTTTATGTAATACATTTTTATTAATTGTATCAACTCGTGCATAAGCCCAAATATTTAACTTATATCCACGCTGGATAATTAAATCACAAAACTCTATTACATGACTCTCTTTAAAAACGAATATTTCATCAAGAATTTTTATATTTTTTATTTTATAATTTTGAACAAGAAAATCTATCTCTTCTACTACTCTTTTAGGGCTGCGAAAACGAATCCCCGGCTGACCATTATACATTGTCCGAATATTACAATATATACAATTAAAAGGACATCCCAAACTCGTATATATAACTGCATATGGTTGTCTTTGATCAATATGTTCAAAACAGTGCCAATTGTGAGCTCTATACTTCTCCATCGGTAAAAGGTCCCAGGCAACAAAAGGTAATTCATCAAGGTTCTGAACTAATTTTCCCCATCCATTTGATATTACTTCATTATTTTTCATATACCACAGACCTTTAATATAGTAATCTTTTGTTTCTTTATTCTCCTTCAACACATCTAAAAGTTCAAGGATAGTATAAAGCCCTTCTCCCTGGCAAACAAAATCAGGTTTTTCTTTTCTTAGAGTTTGTTCAGGAAGCGCTGATGGATGAAGACCAGCAAGAATTGTTTTGATATATGGTGTTTTCTTTTTCAATGCAGTTAAAAGTTCACTGGTGGCAGTCATTTTAGGTGTAGAAGCTGCAGAAGGATTTGAACCCAAGACAATAATGCCGGTTAAAAGAGGATTGTAGTCTGCAATCTTCTTTGCTGTATATTCAATGGACCAATTTTCTGCCTCAGCATCTATTATTTTTACTGAATATCCATGCTCTCTAATAAATGCTGCAATTAACCCACACCAAAGCGGAGGTTCGATCCCAGAAAGCATAGAAGCTAAACCGCCATATACCTGTCTCCGGCTACCAGGATTAACTAATAATAAATCCAGTTTTTCTGTCATAAAAATCTCCTAAATATTAGAAAATTGATTTTTTCTTATAACCTGATATCCTTTTATTAATTCCGCAATACCTTGTTGTAAGGAATAATCAGGTTTAAATCCAGTAGATTCTATTTTGTCATTATTTACGATATAATCTCTCTTATCAGGATCTTTACCTACTTCAGCTTCTGTAAAATAAAAATTAGGAACCTGTTTTTTAATCTCTTCACAAAGTTCCCATTTGCTTAGATTAGCATTGCTTAACCCGACATTGTAAGGCTCATCTTTCATCTTGTTGAAGTTATCAAAACAGTGAATAAATGCCTTCGCCACATCACGTATATGTATATAATTTCTTTTGAAATGAGATTCGAAAAGAACGAGACAATGATCAGTAACTGCGCGATAAGTAAAATCGTTAACTAGAAGATCAAGTCGCATACGTGGACTAATTCCAAATACCGTAGCAAGTCGCAGAGTAATACAATCACCAGCATCCAAAAGAATCTTTTCTATTTCCACTTTTAAACGACCATAAAGAGAAATCGGATTAAGAGGTGTTTTTTCGGTACAATAAATTCCTTTCTGCCCTATTCCGTACCCGCTATTTGTAGTAGGAAAAATAATTACCTGTTCTTTGCTTCGCAATTCCAATATCATCTTGACTGCATCGAAATTTATAGTTTTTGCTGCAACGGGATCTTTTTCGCATAGTGGTGCTCCTGTCATACAGGCAAGGGGAAAAATTACATTCACATTTCTTAAATGTTTAGCTATGATATTTTTATTTCTTACATCTCCACGAATAATAATTAAGTTTTTATTATAACAACAATCTAGTAATGAGGTCTGATTATATATAAAATTATCTATAACTATTACTTCATGGTTTTCTTTAAGTAATTCAGGAACTAATATAGATCCAATATATCCGGCTCCTCCAGTAACTAATATTTTCATTTTATCTTTCTCCTATTGATTGGAATAAAAATCTGCCACTTCAATTAATAAAGTAGATTTATTATTTGTTTCTTCTAACGCATGTCTGTAAGCAGGAATTATATCTTTGCTATTATTAAGTTTTATAACTTCAACGTTTTTTAGCATATGTTTAAGTGCTATTGTATAGTCCGAGCAATGTTGTATACCTGGATAAAGTGGTTTAGTGCTGCCGATTGCTGTTCTAATAATTACTTTGGGTTTAAATTGGCCACAAGACATTTCTTCTATTTTGTCTAAATGATTTACCAACTGATTTGTAGCTATTATTAAAAAATCTATTCTTGGATAAATAGAAACAGGTATATATCCCTCTAAGAATAACCCTATTGACATTCCCATTTGCATATCTTCAATTAATGGAAGTTCTATCTTTCTCGAATTTGCTATTTCCTGTAATGATGAAGACATAATACTGCCCGGATACACTATATTCTGTCCCAAAAATATAACCCTTTCATTTTCAGCAAGTAAATTCATGGCTTCAGTTAATTTATCTTTATAAGTCATTTAAAACACCACCCATTTTCCACACCCTTGATGTGGATATACTCTTTTATACTTATACTTTATAATTTTTGGTTTAGATTTGCTCATGCCCCATACTTCTTGAGTAGGCGTATTAACGCTCAATCCATTATCCTCAACAATAAATACAATTGGTAAATCATTTCTTCCCGCATATTTAGTGCATTCATAAAATATACCCATTTCAGCACTCATATCACCAACAAATGCCCATACTCTATTTTTTGATCCGTTTCTCTTTAAAGCCATTGCTACACCGGTAGCAATTGGTAAAATTCCACACATTATAGCGGATGTAAAAAATTTATTCTCTTTATTGTTTATATGTATGCTCCTGTTTCGTAATATCTCTTTTTTTAGCCATTCTTTGTCTACACCTTTAAGAAGAGCGTGATAATGACTTCTATGTGTTGAAAATACCCAATCGTCTTTTTTAATATCTTTAAATATATTTATTAGAGACTCTTCATTGCCTCCAACTAGGTGAACAGGGGATCTTATCTGTTTATCAAGAAATATATTTTTTACTTCTTCTTCAAATTTTATTAACTCTTCCTTTTTCATTTTTTTGCTTTCCCTCCTCAATTTTTTTAAACCAAGCATAAGTCTTTTTTAAACCTCTCTTTAAATCTATTTTTGCTGACCAACCTAGTTTATTTATTTTACTTACTTCTAATAATTTATACGGCATACCATCTGGTTTGGTGTCATCAAAAATCAATTCACCATCAAATTCTGTAACATCTTTTATCATTGATGCTAACTCTCTAATAGAAACATCTTTACCATAACCCACATTAATCATTTCTGATTGTTTATAATTATTCATTAAAAATAAGCAAGCATCTGCAAAATCATCCACATAGAGGAATTCTCTTCGAGGGGCACCGCTACCCCAGATTATTACTTTCTTCTTTCTCTCTACTTTTGATTGGTGAAATTTCCGAATTAATCCTGGAATCACATGAGAAGTTTTTAAATCAAAATTATCATATGGACCATAAATATTCGTCGGTACAACAGAGATAAAATTAGTATTATATTGTTTGTTATACGCCTGGCACATTTTTATGCCTGCAATTTTTGCAATAGCATAAGCCTCATTGGTCGGTTCTAATAGACCGGTTAATAAAGCTTCTTCTTTCATCGGTTGTAGGCAAAACTTGGGATAAATACAAGAACTGCCTAAAAAAAGTAATTTCTTCACCTTTGTTTCCCAAGCAAAATGAATTAAATTAGATTGTATTTGCAGGTTTATATAAATAAGTTCGGCAAGATAAGCAGTATTTGCCAGGATACCACCCTCCTTAATGGGAGCTAAAAAGACATACTCAGGCTCCTCCTGCAAAAAAAACTTACGTACTTCACTCTGATTGGTCAAATCGAGTTGGGAGAAGGATTTAGTAACGAGATTATTAAAGCCCGCTGTTTTCAGACATTTAACCAGAGCGATACCAATCATGCCCTCGTGTCCTGCAATAAATATCTTAGCATCTTTATTCATCATAGGATCTTTCACTTTCCATTATCTCTTTTGTGATTTTTATTATTTTCTTTATTTTTATTACTTCTGTTTATTGTTTGAACCGCAGTATATAAATCCTTTAAAATATAATTTGGTTTTATATTCATCTTTGAAATCTTTTTTAATTCATAATTGCCTTGACCAGTAAGTACCAATATAGTTTTACATCCTGCTCTATAACCTGCTTCTATATCGCTTATTTTATCCCCTATCAAAAAAGAGCGTTTTAAATTTAGGTTTAAATCTTTTTCTGCTTGTCTTAACATCCCCGGTTTAGGTTTTCTACATTCACAATCTATTTTATATTTTTCTATTGTTGCCTCAGAATAATGTGGACAATAATATATTGCATCGATATAGGCATTTTTCTCTTCTAATTTTTTTTTCATTGCCCTATTATATATCTTTATATCCCTTTCTTGATAATATCCCCTTGCTACTCCAGATTGATTGGAAACTACGATAACCTTAAATCCACTTTCATTCAATAACCTTATAGCTTCAGCAGATTTCGGAATTAACTCTAATTGGTCTATTTTGTGAGCATAGTATGGAGGTTCCTTTGTAATAACTCCGTCTCTATCAAGAAAAACTGCTTTGCTTGTTTCTTTCAACTTTCTTTATCCTTTTAAGAATTTGAAATATCTCCTTGCATATATTTTTATTATTAATTCTCAAAGATTTTCTTAAGTTCTTGTTGTTCATCGGCTAACATAATTTCCCTACTTACAATATTTATCTAACGCTTTTCTGTTTCTATTATTTATCCTGTTAGATATTAATATATTTCATAATATATAATTTTACTACTTTATTCTTCACCAGTAACCAGAAAAATAGTTTTAAAATTATTATGGGGTCTAGTGTTCAATATGTGAACTTACAAAAAGTATAATATTAAAAAGAAATTATGTCAAATAAACTGACATTTAAATTTATACTAATATCTATTCTTAATTTTAATATATTGTTTACTATTAAAATATACACTAAAATAGATTGATCCATACTTTTTAATAACTAAAAAGAATTAGAAGTGTATTCGATTATTTCGTAGTTTCAAATTGATAATAACAAAATATATATCAAATAAATAGAAACTATTTATAAATATTACCAGCAATTCTTTTTCCTATAGATACTGATTTACTATTGATCCTTCAATACTATTTATTATTTTGCTTGAAAGTCTGTAACTACTTCATAGACGGCCTTAAAGTCTTCGTAATACTTAGAAGACGGATTTAACAAAGCGTACAGGCTTAAATCTCTTTCTCGATGTGTTTGCATCAATGAAATCATCTTTCTGTAGATCGTCTTTAATATAGGCATGTTTTGTCCTAATCTTCTTCTTGTTGTTCTATAGAAAGCTCTCACATTAGATCCAGATTCAGCTATTTTCAAGTCATTTGGCAGATATGCTCCAAGATTTCGGGCCAAATACGGCCAAAAGGCATTTTTTACAGCTTCTCTTGCCTCAGCTTCTATAATACCATCTTGTCGCATCAATTCCATGATAAATTTATCACACATAATCGAATAAGTAGGCTGCCATTCTGGATTTGTAACCCAATCAAAAATATTCTCTTGAGTGTATTGAGCATCATGTCCTTGCCGCATAAGGTACAAATTATCTAACTCCTTCACTTTCCCGCGAATTACAGAAATTCCAGAAGGAACCAGTTCATCAAAGATAAAGCCCTGTCTGGAACCGGTAAAATCTGTCCACATATCTCTCCAATCCTTTGTTCGATGAACCGAAAAAATTAGGGCAAAGGGGCCAGGGTTAAAATAGTTAAATAAGCGTTCTTTTCCCGTTTTAGCATTCTGAATTGTTTGGGAGTAAAAATGGACACCTCTAATCTTACCATATGGTCCGCTGTGATTAAGATGAAAAACGATTCCCTTACCGTGAGACGCGATATAATCTGGATTATCCTCTAAGAAACGAATGCATTTTTCAATTCCCTGGGTTAAAACAAAATCATCATCAGGACAAGCAGCGCTAAAAGGAGTGGAAATTAAATGCTTAAATGAATCAAAAGATTGTACGACATCCATTCCTGTATAGTCGAAATGTCTTACCTTCAGCTTACCTTCAAGCGATTTAATGGTTTGTTGAGTTGCCTCGTAATGAGAGGCATTGCTAGCATCGCCAATAAAGATCCAATGTTGATAATTGGTATTCGCATAATAATGCAGAAGTCGTGATAAAAACTCTGATCTGTTTTTTGTTGGTATACAAAGAGTTAATTTAGCATTCGTTGGAATATTATTTTTACTTGTCATTATTTCCCTTTTAGTATATAGACTCCCACGCCTTTACAGACATGGTACTCACTTTAACAGACTATCGTCTGTCCCGACTTGCCGGGAATTTGCTCTCATACCCACCTTAACAGATGGGGAATTCCCGGTAAATTAAATATATCTAAAAATAACCTCTTTTTTAAAACAATGATTTAATCTAACCCGATGGTCAGTTTTAAAATCAATAACAATCATTTCTATCTAATATAAAATATTATAAAGCCTATCTTAATTGGATATTCTGAATAGTGTTTTTGAAATAATCATATTTTTATATTCCTTTATTTCTTTTATATAGATTTATTTATTCTTTATAAATTTCCTTTTTCAATCTTTTTATCTCTTCCAAATTCTCCTTATAATGTTTATCTATATCCTCTTTTACTTTCTCATCCAAATCCAGTTGAACACACTCTTGATTTATTTTAGTAATATCTGGATTTTTTTCTAAATAATTAATTACATTATAAAGATTGAGTACCTTTTTAAAGGGTACATTAGAATAAATGTTTCTAATTAATTCGAAATCTTCTTCATAATCCAAAGTTAATCTTAACTCAGGCCTATTAAGTTTGTCTGCAATTTAATGGCCTTAATATCAAAAATTTCTGGTCTATCTATTAAATATCCCCAAATTTCTGTATCTATAATAGATTTTATTTTACAAACTAGAGCCAAAGCTTTTACTTTCATTCCATATGTTGGAACTCTTAATATTATGAATTTATGGAAAAAATTACCATATCGTATAACCACCATCAACAACTAAATTATGACCTGTAACATAACTTGATGTCTCGGAAGCAAGAAATATAACTGCACCATTTATTTCATCTGGATTTGCTTTCCGTCCAAGGGGAGTTTTATTGCTATATTTTTCAACAAATATTTTATTTTCATTTTTTTGATATATCCCTCCTGGAGATATACAATTTACTCTGATGTTATATTTGCCATAATATGCCGCAAGATATCGAGTAAAATTTATTAAACCTCCCTTTGCCGCATTATAAACTCCGTGAGAATATATTTGTTTAATCCCTGGGTGATTTTTTACATATATTTTATGTAAATTAGAATCTTCATAAATTCTTTGATCGTTACCGACTATGCCATAATGTGATGCTATATTAATTATTGACCCTTTTTGTTGCTTTACCATAACAGGTATAAAACTTTGAATAGTCAAAAAGGGTATAGTAAGATTTCCCAATAAACCAATATTCCATCCTTTGCTAAAGTTTCAGCAGACACATTTTCTCCTTTAAAAGCATGTAGGGCATTTAAAGTTCCAACAAGAAGGCTACTTGATGTCTCTAATCCAGATCCTTCATGAGCAGGTAACAAATCTGACATGTAAACAATATCTATCCACTTATCTTTAATTCCTACTATTTTTAATGCCTCTCTAATCAGATTATGTTCGATATCTTCAATATTCTTAACTTCTTCTATTTTAGAATAACCAACCCTAATATTTTCAGTAAACCTCTTATTTACAGTTATGTATATGTATTTATTAATTCTAGTGCTCACGACAGAACCATAACCGTGTTGGTAATATGCTTTAAGATCAGAACCTCCCCCTGCAAAACTCATTCTGAATGGTGTTTTTGAAATAATCATAATAAATCCACCGTGACACTTTTCTTCTTACCAATGAATAATATATTCTCCCCCAGTTGGTGTTTGTTTAAAAGTTTTTTATATTCTTCATTCACTTCCTGAAACCACTGGTTGAATTCTTCTTTCATCGCAGGATTCGCCGAATCAGAATCCACCAAGACTGGTTTCGACATTTCAACATTGGTCCCCTGGGGTTTTCTATTCAGTATCCAATTAATATGATTCTTAAGATTAAAATTCTGTGTCGTTTTGGTTTCGCCCACGAATCCACATTTTTCAAGCATCATGGATAGTGTCCTAGGAGAATAATAAAAAACATGAGGTTCTCTAAACCAAAAATCAGAGTATTCCTTTATATGATATAACGAAAGTAAGGCATCCTGAACATTCGGAATTTCAATCACAAGAAATCCTTCTGGTTTCAGATATTTATGAATCGTTTCCAAAAATTGCATTGGAGAATCCATATGTTCTAGAACCTGAAACACGGTAATGAGGTCAAAATATTCTTGGGGAATATCTGTTTGTTCAATTGGTTTCGTATATATATTCAGTCCAAGTTTTTTACGCGCAAACTCGAATTCTTCTCTGTTGAATTCAATACCAATACATTCTTTGACATGATTTTGCACCGTATATAAGAAATGACCGGCTGAACAACCCACGTCAAGCACTTTCATTTCAGGGGATAGGATATGTTTGATTTCTTCTATGCGTGATTTTTGGTAAGGAAGAAATGTATAAAATATTTGTTGCGCACTCAATTTCTTGCCCAATACAGGAGTATAGAGCTTGCGGTATTCACATTCGTAATAATCTTTCGGGATGGGTTTGGGTTCCAAATAAATGATACCGCAGCTCTTACATTCAAGAACATTTCTTTCTATGTCATAGCGAAGCTTAGTTCTTATCACTCTCAATTTCTTCTTACCACACACATAACATTCCCTATCTATATTTACCATATTGTGTATCCTCCATCAATAAGAGATTATGTTTTCGACAACTTTCCAGATAAATTCATGTTTCCGATAAGTTTCATATCGCATTGTTGAGTGCATTTTACGCCTTTTTTTAAATTAAAATGGTCCTTCCTGAATTGTCTGTATTTCTTACCATTCCATATGGAATAAAGTGTCTCTTTAGCTGCATCTCCTAATATGATCTCATTGTTGAAATCTTCTACACACATTGCTACTTCCCCATTTGATTTGACAGTCAAGGATGTCCAAGGAAAATGGCAAAATTCAATCCAAGATATTGCCTTGGTTTCATGCTTGTTGTCTCTAACCCATAGCTGGTCCAGACTTTTGAGGTAGAGATACACATCCAGGCCTTCGAATTCTTTCTTTAGTCTTGGGAATTCACTTTCTTCCCATGACTTACTGAAATTGAGCATCGTAATTATAATAGTAGTTTTATAACCATACATTTCCTTCAGCTCAAGAAGTCGGAGAATTTTGTGATAGCCCACCGTGAAGCTTGAAGCAGGACCTCTTATCTCTTTATGAAGACTGTCATCAACGGTTTCTATGGCAAATTTTATATAATCCAATCCATTCTCAAAAATCTCCAGCAACTTTTCGATATTTATGTTTGCAGGGTTACAACTAAAATATGAAGGTAGATTTCTGTCGGACAGCATTTTGATCCTCCCTGCTATGTTCTTATCCAAAAGAGGTTCTCCATAGCCATGCATGACTATAACTTTTGGAAGGATATGACGAAGAAAATGATTTTCACTTACCTCGCTCCGTGGAATTTGGTAATATTTCTCAACAAAGTTCTGCCATTCTTGCCAGTCTTTATCAGAAAATGGCTTTAACTGATCGATAATTTTTTCAAATATCTTATTGTTAATTGTCTCGATCTTACGGGTCATCATCCTTGTGCGTGGACACATTTCGCATCTCATATTGCAGGCATTGGTTGACTCGAGATTATACAGAATGGGCTCTCTACTCCGGAATTCTTCAAACTGTTCAAAAAGGTATTGCTTATCAAACTCTTCACCATTCATTAAACGAGCCTTAAAATCAGAAACTTTCATATAAAATTTAATATCAAACATAATATCCTCCCCTAAACTACTTTTTGCCAAGTTTTTGTCCGTGTTGATTCTTCAGCAGCTTTTATAACTTTCATCACATTAACACCATCTTCAAAAGTACAACAGAGACTTTCCTTATTTTTTATGAAATTGACAAAGTTTTTCATTTGATCGATATACATTTTATTCCAATCTAAATTAATATTTTTATATATTATCCTTATTTTTCCATTATAATCTGCAAAAGTAACATTTAATTTTGAAAAAGAATATTCTATAGTCCCTTCGGAACCAAAAATAATCCCTCTTCTGGTTAATACAGGATTAAAATAATCTAATTCTATGCTTACCAGTGAGTGGTTAGCCATCTTACAAATCATATAAACATTATCATCCACATCAATTTCCAGATCAGATATTTTTTCAACGCTGGCACACAATTCTTTTGTATCCCCCAAAAAATAATGCATTAAGTCTATTTCATGCGACAAGGTTCTGATTACTCCACCGCCTAGGTCTTTACGAGCATAATATTCTTTCCTATAATCTGCATATGGATGCCAAGATGGAAGGAATTGCCCACAATATAAATTAGCTTTATAAATTTTCCCTATTTTTCCTGAAGCAATAAATTCTTTTACTGTGTTTATTATTTCGTTATGCCTCAAACTGAATCCGATTATAACACTATTTAAGTCGTAATCATCAATTTCTCTTAATTTTTCTATTGAGTCTGCAATGGGCTTTTCTACAAAAATAGGAATATTTTTTTCTAATGGAATCTTCATTGTTTCAATATGTAGAGATGTCGGGTTTGAAATAATTACACCATCTAAATTATTAGAATAAAAATCTTTGACATTAAAGGTTTCATTTATATAATTAAACTCCACTGGTAATGTTTTAGTTGTTCCCTTTTTAGTTCTTAAAGCAATAATATCTTCATATCCCAATTTCCTGAGGCATCTAACATGTCTTTTACCTATCGATCCCAACCCAATAATTCCAATTTTCATTTTAATACCTGCTTATTTTGACTATCCCATCTTCTTTTATACATTTCTTCGCAGTGCTTATTTATATCGGCGATTTGGGGATTTTTATCTAAATATTCAATTATTTCTAAAGTTGGAACTTTATAAGTATTCTTTTTAAAATGGTTGAATATTTCCTTAAAAAATTTCAAATCATCTGGATAATCTAATGTTAATCTATATTCTTTTCTTATATATTTTTTAGGAATATCTAAATCTACAACATTAAATAATCCAGTATCTGTAAAATATCCCCCCCAAACTTCTGTTTCTTTGCTTTTTTTTATTTCACATACTTTCCCCATTGCATCAATTTTCAGCCCATTTAAATAAAAACCATGAGGCAAATTAAAACATGTAATAAGATCTGCATGCGATTCCTTATATTTTTTAATAATTTTATCTATAAACTCAATAGCCACTAAAGGACAATCAGCGGTTACATTAAGAACATAATCTAATTTAAATTCCTTAGCGGCATTATATAAGCGAAAAATAACATCATCTTCATCGCCAAGAAAATAATCTATGTTTTCCTCTTTTGCAATTTCAATTAAAGGTTTATCTTGAGCATTGTTTGAAGTACATATTATAATATTATTCAATATATTTGATAATTTAAGTCGGTCTATCATATGGCGGATCACTTCTCTTCCATTAAGCTTTAAAATTATTTTTTTAGGTAATCTTGTTGATTTTAGCCTTGCAGTGATTAAAAATCCTATCTTCATTACTATTGCTCCTTCATTTTTTATTTTACACCAAAACTTTTCAAATCAGCCTTCTTAAATTTATATTTAACCTTACCAAAATCTATTATTTCATCTTCCTCTATATCTTTAGTTGATTTTAGTCCAATTAATTGCAAAAATTTATTTTGTTTTAAAGGGCTTTCATCTGCTGTTCTTTTAAACCAAAGATTATCAAATGAAAGTTTTTCTCCCTTTTTAATTTTCTTCTTTGCCACAATGGCTTTTTTCATCGGTCCGGTATTACCATATTCTAATTCTGCCTCTGACATTTTTAAATTTCCATTACCATAAACTTTTAATGCTAACTCCATCAATTCTTTTATTTTAAGTATTTGCATCTTGCCAACAGCGGCATGATAATCTATTCGTTCTATTCCATAATCCGGAGTATAATGTTTTTCCAAAATGTTAAAACCCATCATAGCTGCCATGCAACTAATAATTTCATTATTTGAATTATTAAAAGCAGTATGGTCTGCATATCCAATTGGTAATTTAAACAAATCTCTTATTTTTAGCATCTTAGATAAATTAATATCAGTATATTTGGTTGGATAGCTTTGGAAACCATACATTAAAAGAATATTATTTTTCCCCTTGTTATTTAAAAAATCAACAGCAAAATTAATTTCATCTATAGTAGAGCCTCCCACACCCAGTATAATTTGTTTATTAAATCCAAATACGGCATTAAGTAAAAAATAATCATTCAATCCTGTGGCATGAAGTTCTATGGCTGCAATATTGATATTGTTTTCTAAAATATACTCGATACTTTCAACATCGTCGCATAAAACGAATACATCCAAGTTCTTTTTGTTTGAATAATCAATAATTTCATCCCATTGTTTCTTATTGAAAATCCAATTTTTTAATTTATGTCTAATGGGATGTCTCTTTTGCATATAACTTTCAGGATTTAATAGCATATGGAATTTAATAGCATTTAATTTTAATTCTGCGATATCATTTATCATTTTAAATAAATAATCAATATCCCCTTCATGATTGTATGCAACTTCTCCGATTATATATGGTTTTAAAATTTTATTCATTTTTTCTCCCTTCCTAGAAGGAATTATCTATAATCACTAATAATATTTTATCTTATCAAAATATCCGTTTGTAAAGTTATTAAATTAATTAGAACACATAAAGTTAGCGTATCATTTTTATTTATATTTCTCTTTATTTATTAATATTAGACTTCATCAATATCAATAAACATTTTTTGAGGAGAAATATTCCATACTTCTTTGTTCCATAATATTTTATAAAATTTTTCACAACTATTCCCTTCGCCAAATTCTTTTACTGGCTTCATTTTTTTATTTCTTATATTCTCAATAGTTTTTATAATTAAATCTTCTTTTTCATTTATATTAATGATTTGTTTATTAATTGTTCGTCCTTGCTGTCTTGTTCCGAGATTAATCGTCGGAACTCCATATATTGGGGCCTCTCTAATACCAGCACTTGAATTACCAATTATAAAACTAGAATTTTTTAGCAAAGTTAAAAAATATTCAAATCGCATTGAAGGAAACATCTTAAAATTTGGATTATCTTCAAACCTTTTATACTCTTTTAGAATTGTATTTGATCCCATATCATTGTTAGGAAATAATACAATATATTTTTTATTTGATTTAATAAGAGCATTAACAGTGTTTGTAATGTTATTTTCTATTTTGTTAAGCTCGGTTGTTATAGGATGATAAATAAATGAAGCATAAGAATTAAAATTGATATCGTATCTTTTTTTTGCAAAATCTAAAGTTGGTAATTTATTTGAAAGCATTATATCAATATCAGGAGATCCAATTACAAAAATATGATTTTTATTTTCTCCTAATTGTACCAATCTTTTTTTTGCTATATTGTTTGCAACAAAATGAATATGTGATAATTTAGTAATAGCATGCCTCATTGTTTCATCAATAGTTCCCGAAAGTTCTCCACCTTCGACATGAGAAACTAAAATGTTATTCAAACTTCCTACAGTTGCTCCGGCTAATGCTTCAATTCTATCACCATGAACTACTATCATATCTGGGCATAACTCACTAATATAATGACTAAATCCTAAAATTGTATTTGATAATATTATATCCATTTTATCCGTATCATTTTGATTAATATAAGCGTAGATGTTTTCATATCTTTCTTTTCTAATTTCCTCAATTGTATTTCCATATTTTGATAAAGTATGCATCCCGGTAGCAAAAATATAACATTCAAAGAATTTTGAATTCTCAATCTTCCCCATTAATGGCTTCAACTTACCGAAATCTGCTCTAGTAGCTGTTAAAAAAACAATTTTTTTCTTAATCATTTATCATTTTCCATTCTATTTGTTTATTTTTCTGAATATTTACTGTAGCTTCTCTGCCCAAAACATTATAGAAATCTTTAGCTTTAATTTCGCCTGTTCCTGGTCTTTTTACCCAAATATTATCTTTAGTAAATATTTCACCTTTCTTAATATCTTTAATTGAAACAACGCAAGAATATGCAAAATCTATAGTGGGTTTTTCTTCTTTTAATATCTTTTTTTTCCCTTTTAAAGCTTTATGAATAGCTTCAGTTCCTTTAATTAAGTCTTTTAGCTCATTGGGGTTTACTGATATTGGTACATCCGGTCCAGACCATTTCTTATTAGAAGTAAAATGTTTTTCTATAATACAGGCTCCTAAAGGGATTGCAGCAAAAGAGGTGTAATTACCTATTGAATGATCACTTAATCCTATTACTGCATTGGGGAAATTATTTTTTAGCTCTAATAAAGCGTTTAATCTTACTTTTTCGTAGGGAGTAGGATATAATGAAGTACAATGCAAAAGAGCATAATTTATTTTATTTCTTTCAAGTATTTCAACGGATAAAGAAATACTTTTAATATCGTTCATTCCAGTACTTAGAATAATTGGTTTACCAAAAGAAGTAATATATTCAATTAAAGGATAATTATTGCATTCTCCAGAGCCGATTTTATAAGCATATACATCCATTTTTTCTAATCTGTCCACAGCGGCTCTTGAGAAAGGTGTGCTCAAATAAATCATACCTAAACGTTCAACAT
Organism: Candidatus Sediminicultor secundus; assembly: GCA_002849045.2. The sequence continues at coordinate 782 of NCRO01000211.1, read as the reverse complement.
ATTTTTTTATTTTTATCTCTTCTTGCAGGGTTAAACTACATCTTTTAATAATATCCCATATAGATTCCTTTGCATTTCCCGGAATTACATCATTTTTAACCATTTCATCTTCTATTATATGACATTGAAATTTTATACATTCTGCTCCGCTTTTATAAGCATCATCTACCATTTTCATTGCTTTTTTAAAATTTCCTTCATGATTAATTCCAATTTCTGCTATTACAAAAGGTTTATGCTTGTTATCAATGATTCTATTTTCAATTTTGATTGAGGTCATATTATCCTCCTTCGAAGTAAACATTAACACATAGACGGAAAAACATAAATCCAGTTAAAATAAGCAAATAAAAATATATACTCATATTTTTTATGTATTTTCGCATTATTATAATATTTAATTGCTATTGTAAAATATCCAATCTTATCTGCTTTTTCAACTAGTCTTTTCTTGTAAGTGCGAACCTATAAATCTTGCATACATGGTACTAAGATTTTCGTCGCTTTATGCTTGCTACTTTTAAAATACTATATGTTATGTTCGCACTTATTGAATCAATAATTAATAGTTTACTTATTGATTGGCCGTTACATTTTGACCATTTCAATTTCTTTTACTAATTTTCACTTTATTTATATTTCTGTTTATCATTTGATAATTACAACAGTTTATTTTCTCCCTACTCCTTCATAGATAAAACCTAAACTTTTTGCCTCTTCCAGTTCATCCACATTTTTTACTTAAAGTAAAACCGCTCTTTTTCGAATTTCCTTTATCTTTG
>NCRO01000210.1 GCA_002849045.2 Candidatus Sediminicultor secundus | reverse complement strand
GTTAGATCGATTGAAGCATTCACGTGAAAATAAAGTGTTAATAATAAATAATAATAGATAGTGACACATCCCATTTTCTTTTGAATTCGACAGGGAATGGTGTAGATTCTCTTACCATAGAAAATTCAATATTGATAAAGATGGCTTACCTGTAGAAATTTCTTTGTATGTTCAGTTGGCTCTTAGCTTTGCATAGATAAATAATAAAAAATGAGAACGAGGTAGTTAAAAATGGTAAATTATTCAGATGTTTTAGCGGCTTATTCCAGGGTGACAAAATATAAAAATCCTACTTTATTGCAATATTCCGGAACATTGACTCGAATGACCGGGAATCAGATCTATTTAAAACCTGAAAACCTTCAAGTAACCGGCTCTTTTAAGCTTGGTGGGGCCATAAATGTCATCTTTAATTTAACGAATGAACAGAAGAAAAAGGGAGTAGTGACCTGTTCTGCAGGTAATTGGGCGCAGGCAGTTGCTTACGCTTCCCGGATTTTTAAGGTCAGAGCAGTCATTGTTATGGCGGAAAATGCTTCTCAAACAAAGATAAATGCTACCAGGGGATATGGAGCGGAAGTTCTGATATATGGAAGAAATTCCAATGATGTCATCAACAAATCGATGAAAATAGCCCAAGCTGAAGACCTTACTTTGCTCAGTCCTTTTGAGGATGATTATTTAATTGCCGGACATGGCACGATAGGTTTAGAGGTGATGAAAGA
>NCRO01000209.1 GCA_002849045.2 Candidatus Sediminicultor secundus | reverse complement strand
GGTGAAGACAGGGTCCTAATTAATTTTGAAAAACCGCAAAGAGCGATTACTCCAGGGCAATCAGCAGTATTTTACCAGGGAGATGTAGTAATAGGAGGAGGAATTATTCAATAGCGCTAAAATGAACTGCTAAAATTTTTAAATTATATACAATAAATATTTTGTTTACCCATTGATTTATTAATCAATTAACCAACTAATCGTTTCTATATTATTCATTGCTTATTACTGTATCCTATCCGCTATACGCTCCACGCTACTCTTTAAGAGATACGAATAAAAAACTTGCTAATGTAAAAAAATTATGTTATATTACGTGTATACAAAAATGTATACAGGAGAATATAAAAATGCAGTTTATTCGAATCGGGGAAAAAGTTATAAGTAAAGAAAAATTGAATAAAGAAATAAATAAAATTTTAGAATTGCGCATTAAAGGTATGACCCAGGAAGGAGTAGCCCGTAAATTAGGAGTTGAACGAACTTTTGTCTCCAGGTTAGAAAGTTTAGGAGAGATAAGAAAAGGTAAGAAGATTGCCTTGATCGGTTTTCCTATTAAGAACAAAGAAGAGTTAACTCATTTAGCAAAAGAGCTGGGGATTGAATATATCTTGCTTTTAACTCAAGAGGAGCGCTTTGAATTTATAAAGAAAAAAGAGAAGAGTGAATTGTTTGATGAGATTATAGAGATAATTGTTAATTTAGCAGATTTTGATTTGATTATTTTTATGGGTTCAGATATGAGAGTACCTGTAGTTGAGAAAATATTCAGTGTTCAGGTGATTGGTTTAGTTATCGGTCATTCGCCCATTAAAGCGAGTAAATA
>NCRO01000208.1 GCA_002849045.2 Candidatus Sediminicultor secundus | reverse complement strand
GTTAGATCGATTGAAGCATTCACCTGAAAATAAAGTATTAATAATAAATAATAATAGATAGTGACACATCACATTTTCTTTTGAATTCGACAGGGAATGGTGTAGATTCTCTTACCATAGAAAATTCAATATTGATAAAGATGGCTTACCTGTAGAAATTTCTTTGTATGTTCAGTTGGCTCTTAGCTTTGCATAGATAAATAATAAAAAATGAGAACGAGGTAGTTAAAAATGGTAAATTATTCAGATGTTTTAGCGGCTTATTCCAGGGTGACAAAATATAAAAATCCTACTTTATTGCAATATTCCGGAACATTGAGTCGAATGACCGGGAATCAGATCTATTTAAAACCTGAAAACCTTCAAGTAACCGGCTCTTTTAAGCTTGGTGGGGCCATAAATGTCATCTTTAATTTAACGAATGAACAGAAGAAAAAGGGAGTAGTGACCTGTTCTGCAGGTAATTGGGCGCAGGCAGTTGCTTACGCTTCCCGGATTTTTAAGGTCAGAGCAGTCATTGTTATGGCGGAAAATGCTTCTCAAACAAAGATAAATGCTACCAGGGAATATGGAGCGGAAGTTCTGATATATGGAAGAAATTCCAATGATGTCATCAACAAATCGATGAAAATAGCCCAAGCTGAAGACCTTACTTTGCTCAGTCCTTTTGAGGATGATTATTTAATTGCCGGACATGGCACAATAGGTTTAGAGGTGATGAAAGA
>NCRO01000207.1 GCA_002849045.2 Candidatus Sediminicultor secundus | reverse complement strand
CCTCCTTGGTAATGATGGAGATACCGCAGCTCTTGAAGAGATTGAAGCTGGGAAGGTTACCGCAACGGTAAATACTACACCTTATTTAATGGGTCGAATTGCATTGCAAGTGGCTTTAGATGGTCTTTACGGAAATTTCAAGGGTGGGTATGTTGAAACGCCTACAGTAATTGTTGATAAATCTAATGTGCTCAAATATCTGCAACATCCCGAAACTTTGTATCCAAAGCCTTCAAAGCAGTATTAACAAATTAATATTTTAGTATTTAATTAGTGTAGTATTTAAAACCGCAGCTGACTCTCTTCCACTAATTGGAAGAGAGCCAGCTGTGAATAATTTATATCTTTTGGATTAAAGAAGGGTCATTTGTAACGATGAATGAGATAAAGGAACTGTTATGGGAATTGAAAAATGTCACAAAAGTATTTCCCGGAGTAAAGGCAATTAATAATCTTTCTCTAAAGATTTATAGTGGTGAAGTACATGGTATGATAGGTGAGAATGGAAGTGGTAAGTCTACTATAGTTAAA
>NCRO01000205.1 GCA_002849045.2 Candidatus Sediminicultor secundus | reverse complement strand
ATCCTAAGCAAATTAATCAAACTAATGATACATTGCTGACAGTATCCGACATTCATACCAAAAACGGTGTAAACGGTGTGAGCTTTACAGTACATCAAGGCGAAGTATTCGGTTTAGCAGGTTCAATAGGATCTGGAAGGACAGAAATTGGTCATGCGATTTTTGGCATTGACGACATTACGGATGGGAGTATTAAACTTCAAAACCGTCAGGTGGTAATGACCAAGGATAAATTTACTACACCCCGAGAGGCGATCAAATGCGGAGTTGCATTGCTTACTGAAAATCGAAAATATAACGGTCTATTTATGAATTTTAATGGAGTGAATAATGTATCGATTGCCAAATTAAAGAAAATTGTTCATCGTGGAATTTTAGATCTAAACAAAGAAGAAATTTTTGCTAAGGAATACATTGACAAATTAAAAATCACACCAACGGCAGTTGAACAATCTGTTGAATTTTTATCTGGAGGAAATCAGCAAAAAGTTATAATTGCACGTTGGATGTTTTGTGAGGCTAATATCTTTATCTTGGATGAACCCACACAGGGAATTGATATTGGTGCTAAAGTGGAAGTTTACAGACTGATTAATGATATCACAAGTCATGGGAAGGGTGTAATATTTATAAGCTCTGATTTTGAAGAGCTCTTAGCGATGAGTGATCGCATTGGTGTTGTAAATAAAGGAAAAATAATTGCTGTCAAAGAAGTAAAAAATATCAACAAAAAATATTTGATAGAAAAAGCTTTTGTAAATCAAGTTTAGAATTAGGAGCATAAATTGAAAAACAATATGTTAAATATTAAAAAAAGAAAAGCATCATCGTATATCGGACCACTTATAGCTCTTATTATTGTAATTATTATCGTCGGATCGACTACTGATAGATTTTTCACTCCGGGTAATCTGAGAAACTTGATGTTACAGGTAAGTATAGTATCTCTGGTGGCGATTGGCTCAACCTTAGTCATCATCGCGGGAGGAATCGATCTTTCTCCAGGTTCAGCAATTGCTTTACTTACGATGATTCTCGCTTCGATGATCAAGTTTTTAGGAATTTCTGCCCCGTTTGCAATCATTCTAATTGTAATAATGGGGGCTCTTTTGGGGTTTTGGA
>NCRO01000204.1 GCA_002849045.2 Candidatus Sediminicultor secundus | reverse complement strand
AATCTACATCTTTATAATCGGCTACTATTTTTTCTTTGCAAAAAAGACAAACTTTCCTTTGTGGTCTTCTAAAAAAACCATATCGTGCCATTAATTTATATTTTTCCTCCTTCTTTATAATCTACCTTCTCTTTTTGCTATTTTTTAAAATACATTGAATAACTAACTTTATTTTGAATTTTTTTCTATATGTTGTAAAGTTAATAAATATCTGATAACTTTCTCTTCTAATTTTACAACTCTTTCAAATTCGGGAATAATTTTTTCATCCGCATTAAAATTTAAGACCACATAAATCGCTTCTGTGAAATCCTTAATTTCATAAGCTAACTTTCTTTTACCCCATTTATCTGTTTTGGTTATTTCTCCCTTTGCACCGGTAATAAGCTTTTTTAATTTATTCAATAAGGAATCTAACTCTTTGTCTTCTAACTGGGGATTTATAGCAAGCATTACTTCATAACTTCTCATCTGTTACCACCTCCTTTCGGTTTAATCAGCCCCTGAAAGATTTTTCAGGAGCAAGGAAATTAGAAATATAAAACGATTTATATTATATCATAGATATTTTCGATATCAAGCTTAAATTCGTATCTCGTATCTCGTGAATCGTATCTCGCAAAGATAAAAGATAATAGAAATTGAGAATCAGAATAAATTCGTATCTCGTATCTCGTATCCATTTAGTTAGCTAGTTAATAAATTAGTCGTTAGTGAATATTGAATAGTCGTTAGCATTAAATACAGGATTTCAGTTGACAGTTTTTGGTATACAACTAAAAAGTTAAAAAAAAAGATAAAAAACTCAATATATATTAGCACATATTTAAATTTTAAATTTTGAGCTATGACTTTACGCTTTGCACTTTTCGTTTTTCGCTATATAATGTATACTAATTAGAGCTTACGAAAAAAGAAAATTCCTATACAATTAAGTCAATCTCTGGGAATAATTTCTTTAATTTTCTTCTCTAATTTTACCCGAGGAACTAACACTTTTCTGCTACAACAAAGACATTTTAAGCCAATATCAATACCGGTCCTGGTAATTTCCCAATGAAAACCTCCACAAGGATGTTTCTTTTTTAATCTAATAATATCTCCCATCCCTAATTTTAATGGCATGTTATTGTATGTTCCTCTCAATCAATTTACCAATTACACTAGTTAACCGGTTACCCAGTTTACCAGTTAGCCAGTTAAAATCAATAAACTAATTAACCAATTGACCGAATAACCAATTTGCCAATTGACCAATTAAATTAGTCGTTAGTGAATAGTGAATAGTATTTAGTAAGCTAAAAAGTAAAAGCGAAAAACCATAACTCAAAACCTTTTCTAACGTTTGGCGTATAGTAGTTTAGAATCGTATAT
>NCRO01000203.1 GCA_002849045.2 Candidatus Sediminicultor secundus | reverse complement strand
TCTGTATTCGTCGGCAGCGTCAGATGTGTATAAGGGACAGGTCCCGGGAGTTTCTCCTACAGTCATAATGTCGTATTTTGAAAGCACTTTTTTGTTCATCTCTTGCAGGTATTCGTGAATACGCGGGCCATTTAAAAAATAAGGGCTGCCATCTCCATATTTATATCCTTTTATTATTTTCCCATCGGGTAAACCGGGAACTTTAGAGAACATATTTACCGTATCCATCCGAAAGCCATCGATTCCTTTGTCGAGCCACCATTTCATCATCTTGTAAATTTCTTCTCTTACCCGAGGATTTTTCCAATTTAAGTCAGGTTGTTTTTTGGAAAAAAGATGCAAATAGTACTCTTGGGTCCTTTCATCATATTCCCAGGCAGAGCCGCCGAAAACAGAACCCCAATTATTGGGAGGTAAACCATTTTTATCCTTTCTCCAAATATAAAAATCTCGATAAGGATTATCTAAAGAGGAGCGGGATTCTACAAACCAAGGGTGTTCATCAGAAGTATGATTTACTACTAAATCCATAATTAATTTCATATCTCTTCTATGTATTCCCGTTAACAGATTTTCCATATCTTTCATGTTGCCAAAATCATCCATAATATCCTGGTAATTACTGATATCATAGCCATTATCATCATTGGGAGATTTATAGACCGGGCACAACCAGACAACGTTTACTCCTAAGTTTTTTAAATAATCTAATTTTTGAATAATTCCCAGCAGGTCTCCGATCCCATCTCCATTACTATCCTTAAAACTTCTGGGATAGATTTGATACACTACCGCTTCTTTCCACCATTTTTGCCCCATTTTATACCCCTCTTTATTTTTAAAAAATAATTGTTGTGTTTTATATAATAAATTTTAATCTTATAAAAAGTATTATAAAGCATTATGTAAATTTTTTAAAGCTTTTAAAGTTAATTCAGAAAAATATGGTTTTCTGCACCACATATCTAACTAAGTAAAAAATACAATTAACTAAAAAGATATAGAGAAGTGCTGCTTTCCCTTAATTTATTTTCTTTCTCTTTCTTAACGCGATACTCGATACGACTTAATTCTAATTCTCGGTTTCTATTCTCTTTACGAGATACGAATTGTTAAAGTTAGTGTAAACTTTCGTGGAGTACTTTAAGAAAGAAAAGAATATTTATTGTTTTTATTTTCCTATCTTCTTTTTCCCATGGTACTTTTCTTTGTTTTTACTCGATACTTGATACTATATACTCGATACTTTCTTTTGGGAAAGTTGACAAAAATAGTCATAAATAATATAATTTTTTAGTAAAGTTAGTTTAGTCATGGAAATTATTCACAAATTTACCATTTAATATTAGTTAGATAGTTAAATTAGTCGTTAGTTAAATTCTTAATATAAGTTTTTTATTAATATAATTTGGTTATTGCGTAATTTTTCCTTCTATTTAGTATTAACTAGATACTATTCACTAAATACTAACGACTACTTATATAGACAACCAGCTAACCATTATTCAAAAGGAGAAAGACCAATGAAATTATCAACTCGAGGAAGATATGCGCTTCGGGCTATGATAGATTTAGCTCAAGTTCAATGTAATAATTTAAAGCCGATTTCTTTAAGAGATATCTCTCTAAGACAAGAGATCTCTCTGCAATATTTAGAACAGTTATTTAATAAATTAAAGAGAGCAAATTTAGTAAAAAGCATCAGGGGAGCAGGTGGAGGGTATTTATTGACCAAAGAAGCAGAGAAGATCAATGCAGGTGACATAATTAGAGCAGTTGAGGGGCCGATAGTTTTAGTTGATTGTATTTTAACTGGCAGAAAAAGTAAGAAGAATACATCAAAGAAATGTAAAAAAATAGAAGATTGCGCCATCAGGGTGTTATTAGAGGAAATAACTCAGAGGATAAACCAAACATTAGATGCTACTTCTTTGAAAGATTTATGTAAAATAGCCCAAAAAATAAAAGAAGGATAAAAATATGAAAGATAAGATAAAAGCAGTTGCTTTGTTTTCTGGCGGCCTGGATAGTATTTTAGCGGTAAAACTTATCCAGGAACAAGGGATAGAGGTAAAGGGTGTTAACTTTAAAACCCCTTTTTTTGGTTTAGATAAGACCTTTGCGGCAATAAAAAATTTAGATATGGATTTAAAAAATATAAATATAACCCAAGAACTACTGGAGGTTTTAAAAAATCCCAGGCATGGCTTCGGAAAGAATTTGAATCCCTGTATAGACTGCCATGCCCTTATGTTTAAAAAGGCGGGAGAATATATGACTGAGATAGGAGCCTCTTTTATTTTGAGTGGTGAAGTTTTAGGGGAAAGGCCTATGTCTCAGAACAGAAACAGTTTAAATATAATTGAAAGAGAATCAGGGTTTGAAGGTAGAATTCTTCGTCCATTATCTGCTTTATTATTAGCGGAGACCATTCCTGAAAAAGAGGGGTTGGTGAACAGAAATAAATTGTTGAATATTTCTGGCCGATCAAGGAAAAGACAGATGGAGTTGGCTGCCAAAATGGGGATAAGGGATTATCCTTCACCTGCTGGAGGTTGTAAATTAACTGAGCCAGCCTTTTCTAAAAAATTAAGAGATTTATTTACTCAGAAAAGTTTTTCTTTAGAAGAGATAGAGCTGTTAAAATTAGGCCGACACTTTAGATTAAGTAAAGATATTAAATTGGTAGTAGGAAGAAATAAAGAAGAGAATGAACAACTACAAAATTTTTTTCAAGATGGAGACTTTCTTTTTAAACCTAAAAATTTGAAAGGCCCGGTTTCTTTGTTAAAAAAGGCGTCTAAAGCAAATAACGAATTTATCAATAAATCCTGTCGGATTACTGCAAGGTATTGCGATAGAAATGAAGAAGAAAACGAAGAAGTCAATATTAATTGTTATAGCAAATCTAAAGAATTAGTCAGAACCATGAAAGTAAAACCATTAATAGAAGGTGAATTAGAAATCCTAAGAATACAAGGATAAATACTAAACACAAAAAGAGAATAAATTATTGTGATTAAAAATTCAAAAAAGAAAGTAGTAGTGGCTATGAGCGGAGGGGTGGATAGTTCATTGGCCGCTGCCCTGTTAAAAGAAGAAGGTTATGATGTTCTCGGTATAACTATCCGTCATTATGAGGGTAACGAAAATTTAGAATCAGTGGAACAGGCCGCTCAAAACCTAAAAATTCCCTGGCATGTTCTGGATTTTACCAAAGAATTTAAAAATATAGTTATAGACTATTTCTGCCAAGAATATCTCATAGGTCGAACCCCCAATCCTTGTGTAGTCTGTAATCTGAAAATAAAATTTGGATTATTATGGGATAAAGCCAAATCTTTAGGTGCGGATTATCTTGCTACCGGCCATTATGCTATCAATAAATATGACCAAAAGAGCAAAAAATTTTTACTTAAGAGAGGGTTAGATGAAAACAAAGATCAATCTTATTTTCTTTATAGATTGAATCAGGAAATATTGCCCTACGGTTTGTTTCCTTTGGGCAAATTTAAGAAAAGTCAAACCAGAGAGTTGGCTAAAAAATATGGATTAAAAAATTACAAAAAAGCAGAGAGTCAGGAAATATGTTTTATCCGGGATGATAATTATAGGAAGTTTTTAACTCAACATATTGAAGATACTGTCAAACCTGGCAAGTTTATAGATAAAGAAGGAAAAATGTTAGGAGAGCATCAAGGTATTCCTTTTTACACTATTGGACAGAGAAAAGGATTGGGAGTTTCTTTGAATAAGCGTATGTATGTAATTGAAATAAATTCCCACCAAAATGTAATTACTCTGAGCGATGATAAAGATCTTTATAGAGACAAATTATCAGTAAAAGATTTAAATTTTATTTCTGGCGATAAACTTTCAAAGTCTATAAAGGCAGAGGTAAAGATAAGATATAATAGTAAAAAATCTCTGGCAATTATTTCTCCTTATGGTGAAGACAGGGTCCTAATTAATTTTGAAAAACCGCAAAGAGCGATTACTCCAGGGCAATCAGCAGTATTTTACCAGGGAGATGTAGTAATAGGAGGAGGAATTATTCAATAGCGCTAAAATGAACTGCTAAAATTTTTNNGATACTGTTTTATTCTTTTGATTTCAATTGCGGGAAGAGAATAACTTCTTTAATTGAATCAGAGTTGGTAAGTAACATCATTAATCTATCAATACCTATACCTAAACCACCCGCAGGAGGCATCCCATATTCTAAAGCTTCGACATAATCTTTATCCATGAAATGACTTTCCATGTCTCCGGCTTCTTTTTTGGCAACCTGTTCTTCAAATCGACGTTTTTGTTCTGCTGGGTCATTCAATTCGGTAAAGGCATTGGCTAATTCCATTGAACTAATAAACAGCTCAAAACGCTCCACTAATTCAGGATTGTCTTTTTTCTGTTTTGACAAAGGCGAAAGTTCGAGAGGATAGTCAATAACAAAAGTTGGTTGAATTAAGGTTGGCTCTATAAATTTTTCGAAAAGCTCATTGATAATTTCACCTCTATTTATACTGCCTTTTATATTCAAGTTATATTTTTTTATAACTTTATTAAAGTCTTTTGGAGATATTTTATCTACCCGAATTCCCACTGCATCTTCTATTGCTTTATACATGCTTATTCTTTTCCAAGGAGGAGTAAAATCAATTTTATTTCCCCGGTATTCAATTTCTAAAGAGCTTAAAACATTCTTCAGTATATACACTATCAATTCTTCGGTAATTTGCATCATGCTATAGTAATCACCATATGCTTCATATAACTCCAACATAGTAAATTCTGGATTATGCTTAGTAGAAATACCTTCGTTTCTAAAATTACGGCTTATTTCATATACCTTTTCAAGTCCTCCTACTAATAAACGTTTTAAGTATAATTCTGGCGCAATCCTTAAATAAAAATCTCTATGAAGAGCATTATGATGAGTGATGAAAGGATGAGCTGTAGCTCCACCGGGAATGGGCTGCATTATAGGAGTTTCAACTTCTAAAAAGCCTTTATTATTTAAAAAATTTCTTATAGATTGTACTACCTTGCTCCTTTTAATAAAAATTTCTCTGACTGAGGGATTTACCATTAGGTCTAAATATCTTTTTCTATATCTTATCTCCACATCTTTAAGTCCGTGCCATTTTTCGGGTAAACTGCGTACAGACTTGCATAGAAGAACAAATTCTTCTACAAATATAGTAACTTCACCAGTTCTAGTTTTAAAAATCAGACCTGAAACTCCCAAAATATCCCCGATACCAATTTTACTAAAAAGTTTAAAAGCGTTCTCTCCGATTTTATTTGATTTTATATAAATCTGGATTCTTCCGCTTATATCTTCAATATTAGCAAATATGGCCTTTCCGTGTGTTCTTAAAGCCATTAACCTGCCAGCTATGCTGACTTTTTCCTGACCGCATTCACCAATCTGTAAATCTTTATTATTTTCTATCAAGTCTTTTATTTTATGGGTTCTGAAAAAGCTATGCCCAAAAGGATCAATGCCTTCTCTTTTCAATTCTTCTATTTCTTCCCATTTATTAGATATAATTTCTGTCGTGCTCTTTTTTATTTCCACCCAATCCACCTCTTTTTACTCTTATTGTTAAGCATTGTGTTAAAAAATCCAATAATACAATACCAAAATTATTATATTATTGCTGTCCAATAAACCTTTTGGGATAATTTAAATTTCCGCTATATTTATGATTAGCTTATTTTGCTAAAAGATTTAGAAATAAATAATGAACAAAGTATCTATATATTTTAATATTTTTAATAACTTTGTTCATTATTACAATTAATAATTATTTGGGTTGCCAAATTGATATATAAACTATTCGATGTCTAAAATTTTATACTCAAGATGTCCTGCAGGGACTCTAACTTTCACTATATCGCCTTTCTTTTTTCCTAAAAGAGCCTTTCCAATAGGAGAAGAGATGGATATTTTTCCACAATCCGGTTCAGATTCCACATAATCCAAAATAGTATATTTACACTCTTTTTTATTTTTCATATCTTTAATTAACACTTCTGACCCTAGTAATACGCAATCCGGATTTTCTTCTTTATCTATCAATTCATAATTTTCAATAATTTTTTCTAAGGCTAAAACCCTTCCCTCTATAAAGGCCTGCTCGTTTTTAGCTGCATTATACTCGGCATTCTCAGAAATCTCGCCAAAGGTTACCGCATTTCTAATTTTTTCAGCAATCTCTTTTCTTTTTACCCTTTTAAGGTAACGAAGTTCTTCTTGAACCTTCTCCAAACCCTCTTCAGTTAGCATTACCTTCTTATCAAGTGTCATAAACATCTCTCCTCATTAAAAATTGTTATATTTAAATAGTAAATATTTCCTCTTAAAAAATTAAATATAAGCACTATTAACTTTTCTAATAGATAATAGTGCTTATATCATATAATAATCTTTATTAGAGATTATAAGGTATCTATATTTTATTGTCAAATAAATTCAGTTATTGCCTGATCAACCCTAATTTTTTTCCAGCCCTTTCAAAGATATCCAGAGTTTTGTCGATATCTTCAGGAGTATGATCTGTTAGAACATGGGCTCTTAATCTATTAGTTCCTTTAGGAATTGCCGGGAAAAGGATAGGACAGATAAATATTCCTTTATCATTAACCATTTTACATAATTTTAAAGTATCTTCCTCTTCCCCGACCAATATAGGAACAATACTGGTGGTGCTGTTCATCGTATTATAACCCATAGAATTTAGCCCGTCTTTAAATTGTTTGATATTTTTCTGTAAATTTGCTATGCGCTCAGGCTCATCTTCAATAACCTCCAAACAGGCAATAGCGGTAGCAGCTGCCACAGGAGGAAGGCTCGCTGAAAATATAAAGGGTCTGGAATTATGTTTTAAATAGCTAATTAAATCTTTATCACCTGCTATATAACCACCAATACTGGGAATAGTTTTACTCAATGTTCCCATATGAATATCCACAGTTCCTTTTAGTCCGAAATGTTCTTCGATACCATGACCGGTCTTCCCTAATACCCCTATAGAGTGAGCTTCATCAACCATCACCTTAGTATTGTATTTTTTAGCCAAACGCGATATTTCGGGTAAATTTGCTACATCACCATCCATACTATATACAGCATCTACAATGATTAATTTATTAACATAACTCCCAGAGTTAGCCAAAATTCTTTCTAAGCTTTCCATATTATTGTGCAAGAATGATTTATGATGGGCTCCCGAAAGGAGACATCCATCGATTATGCTAGCATGATCCAATTTATCAATTACAACCAAATCCCCTCTCTGACAAAGAGTGGTTATGGCAGCTAAATTAGTTACATAACCACTACTATAAGTAACTGCATCTTCTCCACATGTAAATTTTGCAATCTTTGCTTCTAATTTTTCATGTATCTTGGTAGTACCAGCTAATAGTCTAACTCCTGCAGCACCTGTGCCATATTTTTCAATAGCTTCAATGGCAGCTTTTTTTATCTTGGGATGAGTAATCAATCCCAAATAATTATAAGAAGCAAACATCATCATCTCCCTACCATCGATAGTTACTCTTGCTCCAGAAGCTCCATCAATGCTTTTTAAGTAAAAATACCGTTTTTCACCTTTCATCTTTTCCAGTCTTTGATTAAGTGCATTTATTTTTTCTTTTAATGGAATTGCCATTCCTCTTCTCCTTTTTAATATTAAATTTTTGCTTAATTTAACTTCTCTATTCTTGGTTCAAAGCCTGTCTTTTCTATTAATTTTAAATAATCTTCCGGTTGTAATTCTTCTGGAGATTTTCCGGATATAGCTACCAGGGTAGCTTGAAATACATTGGTCCCGAAAGACCTTCCTTCAAATTCTGGGGTTGTAGTAATTAAATAATTTACCCCTCTTTTCTTAAGATCCTCTACATTGGAACTGGTAATGGTATTGGTAATAATTGTTTTACCCCCCATATCCTCAGGCATATATTGACTTATACCTAAATAATCACCGGCAATTATATCGGCATCTTGGAAATATTTAACATATTTTAAATTAGACTTTTCCTGTTTTTCACCGGTCGGATATAAATATTTTATGGGAACATAAACCAATATAGGCAAAAGTAGCCGAGCAAAAATTTCAATACTTCGAAAAGAATGAAGCGGAATAGGAATGTTTAAACAAAAAATCAAATCTCCAAAGGTCATCTCACACCCTGCTTCTATTAAACCCTCCGCCATACCGAATCTATCTACTGTAATAGTGACTAAAGCTTTTTTCCCTTTAAAAACTATATCAGTTTGAGTATCAATATATTTCACCACGCTCTTTTCTAATACATATTTTATCCCGGTACCATCTACAATGGGTGTCTTTTTGATAACCTTTACTATTCTTTCTGATTCCTTTATGGTATATCTCTTCCCTTGAGGACCGGAATATAAATATAGGTCTGTCCCTCCTAAACTGAAGACATCAACCTTCCCATCATTCTCCTGGAATATTTGCATCATCTTCTTAACATCGCCATCAGTTCCTCTTCTTTCGATTTCGACTTTCTCTCCTAAAACCTCTATCTCGACCTTATGGTCTCTGGTGGAAGAACCCAGACTAACGCCTAAAACTTTCTTCATTCTTAAATCCTCCTCTTCTTTGGAATTTAAATTAATTTTTAATCTGTTTTACTATTTCTATTATCTTTTCAGGATTAACATATTTACTCTCTTTAATGGGCGAATGACCGATAACTAAACCAATCACCTGAACACTGAATATTTTCTCAACTACAGGTACTCTCATATCTGAACCCATAAAAATAATCAAATCAAAATCTGCTAAATTAACAATTATCTCTATAATCTCATCAAACAATTCACTCTTCTCTTTTTTCTTTATAAATTCAAAGCGCTCCTCTTGAGTTAAAAGCAAGATATATTCAATCCCCAGCTCTTTTGCTAAATGAGTTAACTCTTCTTTGTTCTTAATAGGAAAACCGATCAAGGCAATCTTCTTACCTTTTCTTATCTCTCCTAAACTTTCTAACCTGGAGACAAAAGTTCGTTCAACTCCTAATTTACGGGCTACGCCTGCC
>NCRO01000020.1 GCA_002849045.2 Candidatus Sediminicultor secundus | reverse complement strand
CCTGTTCTCTCGTCGGCATCTTCAGATGTGTATAAGATACTTGTGTTGTAGAAATCCCCTTAATGATCTTAATACTTTATGGTTTTGGTGAAATATTAAAAATACTTTATATTAAAGCGATAATAGGTTTACTTGGTGGCTTATTTCTCCTGAAGATGGGTCTTGGCTTGCTTAAGGGAATTAAACAAACAAAAATTGATTCATCTAAAAATCCTCACTCTCCCCTGATGGCTGGAATTATACTCAGCTTGGCCAATCCATATTTTTTGATCTGGTGGGCAACCATAGGTTCTATTCTCATTTTTCGGTCCATTACTTTTGGACTGTTTGGTTTTGCTATCTTTATGGTTCTCCATTGGTCCTGTGACTTTTTCTGGTGCTATTTCCTTTCTGCCTTATCTTTTAAAGGAGGGCAGTTTTTTGGCAAAAGGCTACAGCAAGTTTTATTTTTAATCTGTGGAATTTTTCTCTTATTTTTCAGTAGTAAGTTTATATACGATGCAGCGAAAATAATCTTTTCTTTCTAAATACCTAAAATGATTTACTTCTTCAGCTGAAAATTTGTTGGATCAACTAATGCAGTCTTCTCGTAACATAAAAAATAAATGGAAAATCCTTTTTGTAATTTTATCAGTACAGATAAATCTGTATTAGAAGAATTCAAAAAATTGTATTTTTTCTTTTTTTAAGCTATAATTTTTTTAAAATAAACTAAATAATTAAATATAAGCAGTCTAAGGGAAGAGTGGTGAAAATCCACCGCAGTCCCGCTACTGTAATGGGAGACGAAAGCTGTAATAAGCCACTGTTACACACTTTCACTTTGGTGATAGATGGGAAGGTACAGCAATTAGGTTGACCCCTGAGCCAGGAAACCTGACTGTTTATGAGTATGAAATCACCTCTTCGTGGAGAAAGAGGGTGATATTTTTTATTTTCATTTGAAAGCAACACTCTTAGATGGTGGTTTTTGGTCTTTTTTATGCATAGACCCTTTCATAATACTGGAAAAAGGAGAATTCTTATAGTAATGGCAATAAAATTAATTTTAATTCGTCATGGAGAGAGTGATGGTAATGTTCAAAGGATGTTTTGTGGTTTTAAGGATGTAGAGTTGACTAAAAAAGGAATATATCAGGCAGAGAGATTGGCCTATCGCTTAAAAGGGTTACCAGTAGATGAAGTTTATTGTAGTGATTTAAAAAGAGCTAAACATACTGCGGAGATTGTTTTCGGATCTCGAGGAATAGATATTATACCAAGTTCAAATTTAAGAGAAATGAATTTTGGAATATGGGAAGGTTATACCTTTGAAGAAGTTAAGTCAAAATATGGATATGGAGATGAATTTTATTCTTGGTTGGAAAATATTAATGTGAAAATTAGCATTCCTCAAGGGGAAAGTTTAGTAGATCTAAATAATCGAGTTATAACTGAATTAGGTAAGATTTTAAGAAAACACAAGAAAGTAAATAATGATGAAACTATTGTCATGGTCTGTCACGGGGGTCCAATTCGAGTTATTCTATGTAATGCCTTAAACATAGAATTAAAATATATGTGGAATATAGAACAATATTCGACAGCATTAAATATTATAGATTATTATGATTATAAAGGGTTCGTTTCACTATTAAATGATACTTCTCATCTTGAAGATTGGTGGAAACGTGGACCAATAAGGGAGAAAAGAGATGAATAAGAAAATAAAAGAAATTATTCGAAAGATTAAACCAGTTAATTTTAAACTAATGGAAAAAACACAAGAAAAATTAGATAATCTTACCAAACCTCAGGGAAGCTTGGGAAAATTAGAGGATTTTGCCAGGAGGATAGTAGGAATATCCGGAACTCTTTCCCCAACAATTAAAAGAAAAGTAATATTTGTAATGGTCGGAGACCACGGAGTTGCTGAAGAAGAAGTGAGTGCTTATCCTCAGGAAGTTACTTTTCAAATGGTGTATAATTTCATTCGAGGGGGAGCAGGCATTAATGTATTAGCCAGACATATAGAAGCAGAGATTTTAGTGGTGGATATGGGTGTGGCTAAAGATTTTCCCCTGGAAGAGGGTATAATAAGAAAGAAAATAGCCTATGGAACGAATAATATGGTCAAAGGACCGGTTATGAGTAGAGATGAGGCAGAAAAAGCAATAATTGCAGGGATTGAAGTGTTTGAAGACGAATTAAACAGAAAAGGAATCGACATTATAGGATTAGGGGAAATGGGAATTGCTAATACAACTCCCAGTAGTGCTATAGTAGCCTGCTTGACTAAATCTAAAGTTGAAGAAGTCACCGGCCGAGGGACCGGGATAGACGAAAACCAACTTAAAAATAAAATAAGAGTGATTGAACAAGCGATAGAAGTTAATCATCCTGACACGGAGGATGGACTCGATGTTTTATCAAAAGTGGGAGGATTTGAAATTGGGGGGTTAGTAGGTTGTATTTTAGCTGCTGCTTCCCATCGAGTTCCAATTGTAATTGATGGATTTATCTCTTGCGCGAGTGCCTTAATTGCGATTAAGTTAGCTCCTTTGGCAAAGGATTACATATTTGCGAGTCATAATTCAGTGGAAAAGGGGCATAAAATTGCCCTGAAATATATAGGGAAAATCCCAATGTTTGATCTTGGTATGCGGCTTGGTGAAGGAACCGGTGCTGCTTTGGGTATCAGCTTTGTTGAGGCCGGGGTTAAAATATTAACTCAAATGGCCACTTTTACAGATGCTGGAGTAGATAATAAAAGCTCATAAATTATAAAAGAGTAGAAAGAAGAGGAAATTCTATGCCAAGAGGAAAATTAATCTTTATCACTGGAGGAGCAAGGAGCGGGAAAAGCAATTTTGCTGAGAAGATAGCTAATGGTTTTGGTAGGTCAGTTGCTTACCTTGCAACTGCTCAACCACTTGACGAAGAAATGACTTTTAGAATAGAAAAGCACAGAGAAAAGAGACTAAACACTTGGGAGGCTTATGAAGAACCAATAAAGGTCAGAGAATTGGTTAGTTGTTTAGGTTTGGAAAAAGAAGTTATTCTTATAGATTGTTTGACTTTGTTAACTTCTAATCTCTTATTAAGAAAAGAAGACAGGGTGGAAGACTCCAAGTGGCAAGAAGAAATTTTATTAGAAATTAAGAAATTAGCTGAGGTTTCTTACAAGGTACCTGCTCAAGTAATAATTGTATCTAATGAAGTTGGAATGGGTTTAGTTCCGGACAATCCTCTGGGAAGAGTTTATCGGGATATCTTGGGCAGAGCAAATAGTATAATTGCTGATAAAGCTGATGAGGTTTTTATGACGGTGTCAGGGATACCATTAAAGATAAAGGGCTGATAAAATAATGAAAATTTTAAGAGATTTATCTTTGGCCATACGCTTTTTAACCATTTTCCCGATAGCTTCATTTCCCCTTTCTAACAATACTAATCAAGATGAAGAAGTATTAACAGAAAATTTTGCTAATTCTATGGCTTTCTTTCCACTTGTGGGGATGTTAATAGGTGTATTTCTGGTAGTTTTAAGACGTATATTTTATTATCTTCCTATTTCTCCGCTTATAGGTGATACTTTAGTTCTAATTGTTTGGATCTGGTTAAGCGGAGGGCTGCATTTAGATGGTTTTGCCGATAGTGTAGATGGATTTTTGGGAGGACATAATAAAGAAGAAATACTAGGGATTATGAAGGATAGTTCTACCGGAGCTAAAGGGGTAGTGGCCTTAGTTTCTCTTTTATTATTGAAGTTTGTCCTTCTGGTAGAGATGCCTTTATTGTTAAAAGATGCAGCCTTGTTTTTTACTCCCACTATAGGACGTTGGAGTATGGTGATAACTGCTTTTTTAGGTAAGCCAGCCCGCTTGAAAAATAGTATGGGCAAATTATTTATGGATTATGTTGGCTGGAGAGAGGTTATCTTTGCCAGCTTAACTATGGCAGTTGTAGGTATTTTATTATTTAGATTATATTTTCTACCTCTGGTAATTATAGGAATAGGGATAGTATTAGTGATATTAAAATATTGCCAAAAGAAGATTGGGGGTATAAGCGGAGATATACTGGGAGCAATAAATGAAATTGTGGAAGTTTTTATCCTTTTAACCGTCTGTATTTTAGGGACCAAATAAATGCAGTCTAAGAATAGGGGGGCCAGTCCTTGACATNNATGTCAAGGACTGGCCCCAGAAGCTTTATTCATCTGTGCTCCAACTTCGGAAGCAATCTTAATCGTTATACATTATTGAATCAAGGGGGTAAAAGATGCCTGACAAAAGAATAAATCAATCTGAACACAATTGTTGTAATATCCCTGTGAGTGGAGACACCTCTATTTGCAAAGAATGTGGTAACAAAGGGAAATCTGTTAAGCAAATAACCTTAAAGAGTCTTGTCAAGGAGCCAAAGTATGAGGTTATCAAGAGTTTCGATGGATTCTATTTTTGTGAAACCCCCAACTGCCAAGTTGTTTACTTTAATAATGAAGAACAGGTCTATTTGCATAAGGAAGATATTAAAGTCAGGGTTGGTATAAAAGAAACAGAAAATCCTATTCCAGTGTGTTATTGCTTTAGATGGACGAGTGAGAGAATTTTTAACCAGATTAAGCAATTCGGATATAGCACTGCTGTCCAAGAAATAAGTGCCAAGGTGAAGGCTGGAGAATGTGTGTGCGAAATTAAGAATCCTTCAGGAAGATGTTGTCTTGGGGAAGTGAATAAGACAGTTAAAAGAGGTATAGAGCTCTGTGGTAAAAATCAGAGCAAGAACTAAAAAGCAAGAGACAGTAAAGTGACTAAACTTCCCATATATTGACTTTGTCTATTTTAATAAGGTAATAATTTTATATATAATCTTTGTAATATGATACAAAGATCTGCTTGGTAGACTGGAAAGCAAAGAACTTCTATATCTTATAGTTTGCGCATATATTTGAGTGTTTCCATAAGCTCATTTATTACCTCTTCGCCAGAGTTATCTCTTATGGCATCACTGATACAGGTTTTCATGTGACCTTCTAACACTTGTGCGTTGACTTTATCTAAAGCAGCTTGTACAGCGGAAAGTTGCTTTAGGAGGTCAATGCAGTAGCGCTCCTCTTCAACCATCTTTATAATACCTTTTATATGCCCCTCAATAGACTTTAGCCTTGATAGCACATTTTGTTTGACACTCTTTAGCATATTTAAATATACCCCCCCTCCGTAATATAAAAATATTCTAACATTTTCTGCTTGTTTTGTCAACTTGTGTTTTCAGCTCTTGACAGAAATAAAAAAGTATGATAATGTTAAGCCATCCCTATAGGGGGGGGTTAGTTTGAGAACTTGAAGCACTGGATCATTATGATGCGTGGTATGTATAACACACATGGGCATGTATACAGGAAGAAAGATGATTTAAAAAATGGTAGTGAGGATGAAGGGCGTCACATGAAGATGTAATTTGAGGGTAAAACTGTTTCAAGAAAAAAACAATTATGAGTGGATATATTGTGAATTAGTTAATTAATAAATAGGAATATAAAAATAAGGAGTGAGGCGAGATGCTCGAATTAAGTTATGATTATGGGTTATGGTCAGCTGTTATCTTTAATGTTTTATTTTTTTTGATATTTGTAGTCAGTTTTTTAACTCCCAAAAAGAGACGTTACTGGCGTTCATTAGGTGTTTTTATGGCTTTCATAGTGGCACTATTTGTGGAGATGTACGGCTTCCCGCTCACCATCTATATTTTAGTATCTACATTAGGTAGCAAGTTTGGCCTTGTCAATCCTTTCGGACACATGAGCGGCCATCTGTGGGGTACACTTCTTGGCGCACCTGATTGGGCCAAAGTATTGATCTGTCAGATAGGCAGCCTTTTTATGATTACAGGTCTTGTAATAATGGTTATTGCCTGGCGGAAGATACATGGTGCACAGGGACAATTAGTAACAGATGGTATTTATAGTTATGTGAGACACCCACAGTATTCAGGCTTGTTTATGATAATATTAGGCATGCTGATTCAATGGCCAACTTTCGCAACACTGCTCATGTGGCCCGTACTGATGTTCACATATTACAGATTAGCAAAAAAAGAAGAAGGTGAGTTAGAAAAGCAATTTGGCGAAGAATACATAGATTATAAAGCCAGGGCTGCGGCCTTTGTGCCATCTCGACGGAAGTTGAGCACCTTGGTGGAAATATAAAGGAGGGAAAGCTAAAATGTCTATTATTAAGGAAATTTTAAAAATCGAGGGGATGTCTTGCGTCAGTTGTGCCCAGACAATTGAAAAAAGTTTACAAAAAATTAAGGGGGTCAAAAGAGCCAACGTCAATTTTGCTACCGAGAAAGCTGTGGTTGAATATGACGATCAGGAGGTAATTATAGGACATCTGCAGAAAGCAGTTGAGGATGTAGGGTATGGTGTTACTCAGAAAGTTTCAGAGCTAAATAAGGTTATACTCAAAATCGAAGGAATGACCTGCGCCTCTTGCGCCCAAACTATCGAAAAAGCATTGAACAGAACAGAGGGCGTAAAAGATGCCAATGTGAACGTGGCAACTGAGAAAGCAACTATCAAATATGATCCCCATGTGTTGACTGTACACCAGCTGGAGAAAGTTGTTTCAGACACTGGCTACAGTGTGGCCAAAACTGCTATAAGAATAAGTGAAGGGGAAAAAAGAGAAGAAGAGAAAATAGACGAGGACTTGAGAAGGGTAGCCAAGGACAAAAAGCTCATGAGCTGGGCTTGGGGACTTACTATTCCTATTATTATACTGATGATCTTCGAGATGTTTAAATGGTGGATCATACCCGGCTACTCCTGGATTATATTAGGATTGGCTACCCCAGTGATGTTTGGCATGGGATGGGGAACACTAAGAGGAGCCTACAAAGCAGTTGCTCATGGGAATACTAACATGGACGTGTTGATTGCCATGGGGACAATAGCTTCCTACATTACGGGGCCAGTTCAGCTTTTAGGTATGCCCATAGCAAGCTATTCTGGAGTTGCTGCCATGATCATGGCCTTTCACTTAACCGGTAGATACATGGAGACTGTAGCCAAAGGTAGAGCTTCGCAGGCGATCAAGAAGCTTTTGCAATTGGGGGCCAAAACTGCGCGGCTCATCATCAATGGTCAAGAAAAAGAGGTTCCCATTGAGGAAGTTCAAGTAGGAGATATTATGTTAGTAAAGCCGGGCGAGAAAATTCCTACTGATGGAAAGGTGGTCTCCGGTGAGAGCGCTGTAGACGAATCCATGGCAACTGGTGAATCGATGCCGGTAGGAAAGAAAGTAGGAGATGAAGTCATCGGATCGACCATCAACCAAAGAGGTGTTTTGAAAGTTGAATCTACTAAAGTAGGTAATGATACTTTTCTTGCCCAGGTCATCAAAATGGTGGAAGAATGTCAGGGTTCGAAAGTACCCATTCAGGAGTTTGCCGATAAAGTCACCAGCTATTTTGTTCCTGCGGTTCTGGTTATTGCTAGTCTGACCTTCTTATTGTGGCTGTTACTACCTGGGCCTATGAATGCAGTTATCATCTGGGCAAGTAGTTTTATTCCCTGGGTAACCCCTGGCATAGGGTCAATTTCGCTGGCTATTCTTGCTACGGTCGCCGTATTAGTGATCGCTTGCCCCTGCGCCTTAGGACTGGCTACGCCCACAGCTTTGATGGTAGGTAGCGGTATGGGTGCAGAAAACGGTGTATTAATCCGTAATGGGGAAGCCATTCAGACTATGAAAGATATTCGTGCTGTCGTTTTTGACAAGACAGGTACTATCACTAAGGGAGCCCCCGAAGTAACTGATGCAGTACCAGTAGAAAAAGTAAAGGAGGAAGAGCTGCTTATTTTAGCAGCAAGTCTCGAGGCCAACTCCGAACACCCCTTAGCCGAGGCTATAATAAAAAAAGCCAAAGAGAAGAACTTAAAGCTCAAGGAAGTCACGGAATTCGAGGCTATTACGGGTAAAGGAGTCAGAGTAACTATTGATGGAGAAAAGGCTTTAATAGGAAACCAAAGGCTAATGCAGGAGTTCGGAGTGGATTATAGTGTCTTGCAGAAGAAATTGGAAGAGTTAGAGGATGAGGCCAAGACAGCCATACTGGTCGCATCAGATGGAAATCTTTTAGGGACTGTTGCTGTGGCTGATACCCTTAAAGATGACTCCATCGATGCAATTAAAAATTTAAGAGAGTTAGGAATGAAGACAGTAATGTTAACTGGAGATAACAAGAGAACCGCTGATGCTATAGCGAATTCGGTAGGTATTGACAGAATCGTAGCTGAGGTACTGCCTCAAGATAAAGTTCGTGAGATTAAAAAGTTGCAAAGTGAGTACGATGGCCATGTGGCCATGGTGGGTGACGGGATTAACGATGCTCCAGCTTTGAAACAGGCAAATGTTGGCATAGCCATAGGGACAGGAACAGATATCGCCATAGAATCTTCTGATATAACTCTGGTCAGAGGCAACTTGAGCGGAGTGGTGACAGCCGTGAAACTCTCAAAGGCTACTTTCAGCAAAATCAAGCAGAACCTGTTTTGGGCCTTCTTTTACAATACTGTTGCTATACCTATAGCAATTTTAGGTCTTTTACATCCAATTATTGCTGAAGCGGCCATGGCTTTCAGCTCTGTAAATGTGGTCACCAATTCCCTGCGCCTAAGGAAGGTTAAAATTAAACCGGACTGGCAAAAGAAAGGAAGTGAATGAAAGTGAGTAGTATCTTATCGATTATCATTTTCGGTGGTTTATTTTATTTGATGATGAGAAGAGGTGGCTGTGGTATGGGACACAGGGGTCATGGTGGACATGGCTCAGGTGATGGACAGGGAAGACATTCCAACCATGAGGAAGGTTCCGGTTCAGGAGGTTCTCGGATGATAAAGGACCCTGTCTGTGGGGTGTTCGTTGATCTCCAAACTTCGATTAGTAGCAAGCATATGGGGCAGAACTTTTATTTCTGCTATCCTGCCTGCAAGGAAAATTTTGATAAGGAGCCAATGAAGTATATAAAAAAAGAAGAATGCTGCTAAGAAGTAGTTGATGTGGTCGTTGGGTAAAGAGTGAAGGGATATAACAGTTTGAACCGTTATATCCCTTCACTCTAAATAAGCTGGGTTTGGCATTCGCCTAATAGAACCCCTTTATTTATTTGACTTTCAGTTCTTTTGTTACTAATTGCAGACTGTTCTGTTCTTTTAATTGTTTACATTATTACCTGGGGAACTTTGAGGTGAGGGTGATTTATTAGTATTGGCTTTACTCCATATACCTTTTGTATAATTTCTTTGGTAAGTACTTCTTGAGGAGCTCCTATCTTTTCTATTTTACCTTCATTTAAAAGGAGAAGGCGATGAGAAGCGATACTTGCTAAATTTAAGTCATGAAAAACAGAAATGATAGTTAATTCCTCTTCTTTGAGAGCTTTTTTTAAAAGATTCAACATCTCGTATTTATAGTTTAAAACGATCTTGCCAAAAATGTCCCGCATAATTATATTTTCTCTTATAATGGTTATAATACAAAAGATTTATTCTTTTCATTAATTTAGATAGTTCTGTTTTTTGATTCGTTTCAATTAATAAGTGTACATGATTATTCATTAAAATATAATGATACAATAAAAAGGGCTGCTCTTTCTTAAGTCGCTTAAGAATACCTAGATAATATTTAAAATCTGACTTATCTTTAAACACCCATTGTTTATTATTTCCTCTTGTTAAGATATGAAAAATTCCTTCTTCTAAATATACTCTCTTTATTCTAGACATACATATCTCCTTATAAATTTTTAATTCCTCTTATAAAAATAGAACCGTCCCCATTATTAAGTCTTTAATTATTTTTTGGCAGAAACGGAAAGAGATTTCAGGTAGATATGGGGGAATTTATATTTGNNGGAAGTATAAGGTGTGGGCGGGAAAAATATAAACACTGTAGATACTGCCAGGGGAAGTCCGCCTATAATAAGGAAAAATCTCCTTCTTCCAAATCTTGAGGTGGAACGGTCAGTCCAGGAAGCTACCAGGGGATCTGCAACAGCATCTATTATCCTCCCAAAAAGCATCACTGCTCCCAACACAGTAATAATTCCCAAAAACCTCTCATTCGAAATAAAGGGGATCATGCCTTCTGCTACTCTCTCTTTGGGAGGAAGCAGAAAGACTATAGCAAAAGTCAACCAGATCGAATCTAACAATACCCATCCTGCTGTGGACAGGTTATAGAGAAAAAGTCTCTTACTTTTAAATTCTTCCATCTCTTTCTCCTTTCCTGGAAATTTCATTATTAATTTATACCATAAGTTCTTTCGATATATTTTTCTTCAAACTCAGTATTTTTATCTTCCTGATACTCTGCTTTTTCTCTTGCCTCATATAATCTCTTTATATTTATATTAGCTGTTATCAAGTGATTTCCCTCATAAGAGGGAGATAAAGATAAAATTCCATCTTTTCCTTCAGTCATTGACAGGGGAGCAAATATGCCGGCCTTTCCGGTAAAATGCATCCCCGTAATCCATCCATTTAAGGAGGATTTTAAACCGTACAGATATGATTCTTGCACTCTAGGCCAAATTCCTCTGAGGGCCTTCCATAAAGTATATTCTTCTAAATTAGCAATGGGCAAAATAACCATATCCGCTCCTATCTCTCTGGCAATACGGAAAGTCTCAAAGTAAGTGGCATCCATACAAATAGGGCATACTACCTTACCAAAAGGTAAAGAATAAACCTCCATTTTATTCCCTCTTTTTATTCCTATTTTAACCTCGAAATCAGTAAGGTGCATTTTCTTTTGAGTTCCTATTAAATTTCCCTCAGGGCCAAAGAGAGAACCGGCATTATAGATTTCGTCTTTCTCTTTTAAAATATAACTTCCGGTATAAATATATATTCCATATTCTTTTGCTAACAGAGAAACAATTCTTTTGATCCCCACCTCTATTGGTTTGGCAACTCCTTTAAAAACAGTGGTTAGAAAATGATTGTTACCTTTTAAATGTGACTCCTCCTCTCTATCTTTCTCTTCGTCTTTTACCTTTACTGCTTTTTTATTTAGAATTTGATTTAAGAAGTTAAACCCCGGAATTAGACCGAGTAAATCAAAAAAGTTATATTCGGGGAAGATAATCAGGTGACTATTATTTTTTGCAGCTTGGCCTATAAAACCACAAAGCATATCCATATATTCTTCTATGCTTTTTACCAGACGAATCTGCCTTTGGACACAGGAAACCCGAATGTTCTCTAGATTAATATCCTCTGAAACTTTTCTTTTTTTTATGCTTAATTGTTGGTAATATTTTTCTATTCTTTCTAAAGATATTTTTTTATTAAACCATTTCTCTATTAAGACTTCTATGCTCACAGCACTCATTTTCCTCTAAACATTTTCATCTGCTGATAAAATTCTCGATTCAATTGGGACAGCACATCAAATTTGGGAATTACTTTTCTTCTCTTTTTATTATCCAACTCAGCAATTATTAAACTTTGTTTTCCACTGCTTCTTACTAGAAATCCACTTTCCCTCCTGGTCATTGCCAGCGGTGCGTGAATCATTGATTCTCCCCAAAAGTCTTGCTCCCCCAGGAATCCATTAAATCCACTCTCTACCGCAAAGAATTGATTCTGCTGGACTTCTTGCCACATACCACTTACCTGTAAAGCTCGATTTTTTTCTCCTATAAAGCCTACCGGGGATAGAACAATTTCTACACCCTTTAAAGCCGCCATACGAGAAACCTGGGGATAAAAAACATCTGTTGAAGTTATTAAGGCAAGTTTCCAATCCTTTATTTCTTTTAATTCAATCTTTGTTCCCCGGGAAAATCCTAATTCTCTTTCCCAGCGCGCCAAATAAATTTGCCTTTGTATAAATTGGACTTTTCCATTTATTATCAAGCAGGATTCATGGTAGATATTGCCTTTTTCTTTTCGCCAATAACTTCCCGGACAAATTGCAATCTTACACTCCCGAGATAATTCTTTAACTTGTTCGATATATTCTGTGGAATCTGCTTCCTTTATTAAACTCCGTATACTCCTATCCGGGTAGCTCAGTTGCTGGAAAAAACACCCCGTAAATCCGGGAAACACTATTATATCAACCTCTCCTTCTATCGCTTTTCCCAGATATTTTTTTATTTTATCCACTAAAGTCTTTGTTTTATCTATCCTTTTCCATTCACTTTTCTGCCATTCTACCGAAGCCACCTTCATTCCCTCCCCTCCTTAATCAAGACATAATAGAGAGAATAAGCCAGATACCCACAGCCCGAAGCAAAGCCAACTCCGGTCTTAGCTTCTCCTGAATCTTTATCAAAGCTCTCCACAAGAAGACCATAGTCCATATTCGCTTTTTTCAACCATTCCAGTGCCTTTTTTGATAATAGGGGGTTTAGGATGCTCCCGCATAATCCCAGACCTGAAGGAGTATGGGGATGGTGATCACAGGCCAGTTCATTTATCCTGGCATTTTCAAAGTAATAAGGGTATAAAGAAGAATAATAATAATCTATAGTATTTTTAAATATTGGGTTATCTTTATCTACAAATCTATAAAAACAAAGAGTTCCTAAACTCCCGGGAGGGTCATTATACAATCTGAAATTTTCCTTCCCATCAGTAGACCATAAAAATATTTTCTTCCCTCCTACTTCCTTGACTAAATATTTATAGATCCCTTTATGAATGTTTTTGATTTTTTGGTTTATCAGCTGTGCCTTTTTTATCTTCCCTTTTTTAAATAAAATATCCCTCAAATTCTGCAACCCTCGCCAGAGAATAACATTATCAATAGTAACCAGAGGGTATTCTGCAGGATCGTCAGAAGGTAGCAAGAAAGTTTTAAATAATCCGGTTTGGGGATCATACTCTCTTTCTATCCGCTCAAACACTTCTTCCAGAGCCCTTATTAACCTCTCATTAAAAAAGTGATCTTTCAAATTATCTAAAAGAATAAAATAACTTGCTGCTTCATCCAGCTCAAAACCTGGATACAAAACGGTACCATCAATATAATGGGCATGATCCCCGGGATTTTTGCTGTGCAGAAGAATCATTTCTCTTGCCAAATGTTGATATAATTGAGGACAAACCAATTTGATAGCAGGAAGAGACCATAAAAAACAATCTCTTTCCCAAAATGCTCCGGAAACATAATAGCGGGAACTTCTCGAAGTTAATGCCAGATATTTATCACTCTCCATATCTTTGGCTATAGAGTAAAAATAATTAAAAAATAGATTTTCATTTAACCTGGTATCCAGTGCAGGGTCTTTAGGATAGGGAATGGTTTTTTTCTTCAACCAATCCAGAAATTCATTGTATATTCCGCTATATCCTTTTCTTTTCAAGTGAATAAGAGTAGCAGAAGCACCATCGGGGTCATAATTTACAGCTATGTAAAAACAATTTTTGTTTTGACAGTATATTTTTAAATTTAAGGTTTGTTTTCCTTTAAAGTCATCAACTTCAAAATCTCTATCTCCGCCAAAGGCTAATGCCAGCGAAACTCCTGAAGAAGAAATATTAACTAGCGGATTGCCTAACCATTTATCTTTTTTTATTATCTTTTTAGTGTCTATCTTGTGAGAATCGAATCGCAATAAACATACATCTTTTAAATCAAAAAATAAAGAAATATCAATTTTTTCTGAACTTTCAAAACTATAAATTAGCCCCTTTTCCTTAAGATCGGTAAATATTCTTCCGGTTACTCTTATGCCACCTTTTAAAAAGAAGTCTAAACGAGGTAAATAATACTGTTCTTTAGAGACAACTATTTTTTCTATTTCAATTTCTTTTCCTTCTTGGTAAAAATGTGGCGTAAATAAATTTGGTTCACCTTTTAATTCTACTAAAGCTTTATTAGAAAGGGATACCACATTTATATTTTTAATAGCACCATTCTGGCAATCAATAATAGGCACACTCAGGTAATGATTCCCGGCATACAAAACTTGCTCATTCTTTACTATTTCCTCAGGCCTGGTTAAAATGGGGACGGTTCTATTTAATATTTTTCTCCACATCTTTTGGTCTACCTCTCCTGTGTCGGAGATTACATACTTCAAAATTTCTTTCCATTTCGGTAATAAATTTTTTATTTCCAAGAAAAAAATTATTAAGTACATGCTTATTAATTCGATTATCTTCCTGTAATATTAACCTCTGGTATTCCTTTTGTCTTTCACCGTTATTCTTGCCCAAATTATCATAGAAGGGATCTCTATCTATTAATCCATCTGAATCACCATAAGCATAACATTTAAAACTTGAATAGGGATAATCCTCTGCTATCTTTACTAATCCTGCTCGAATAGGATTTCTTTCCACATACAAACCACAAGCTAATAAATATTCATCCTTTGATACTAATATGCTTTTAAAACGATCTTGCCAAAAATGTCCCGCATAATTATATTTTCTCTTATAATGGTTATAATACAAAAGATTTATTCTTTTCATTAATTTAGATAGTTCTGTTTTTTGAT
>NCRO01000002.1 GCA_002849045.2 Candidatus Sediminicultor secundus | reverse complement strand
ACGTGAAAAAGCGGGGAAGCTGCCTCCAGCAATTCTTTATCTTTTTCGGGATCTCCAACCATTTCGTAAAACATTTCCCGCATAGGTTCCCAATAAGGAGGTATTGCCTCAAACCAGGATAAGATATTGGATATTCCCACGTAATCAATCCCACAAGTATATAAATCCGGAGTAAAGGTTAAACCTGCTAAAGTGGCATATCCACCATAAGATCCCCCATAAATTCCAATTCTTTGAGGGTTCGCTATCCCCTGTTCGATTAGCCATTTAACTCCATCGGTAATATCATCCTGCATTTTTTTACCCCATTCTTTAAATCCAAGCTCCCAGAATTCGCGGCCATATCCGGTAGAACCACGGAAATTTATCTGTAATACGGCATAACCCCGGTTGGCCAAAAACTGAACTTCAGGATTATATCCCCAATAGTCTCTATACCAGGGACCACCATGAGGATTAATAACTACGGGTAAATTTTTTGGAGCTAAACCTTTGGGAATGGTTAAGTATCCATGGATAGTTAAACCATCCCGTGAGGTATATTTGATTGGTCGCATATCTGCCATATATTTTTCTTCCAGCCAGGGGCTAATATCTATCATCTTTCTAAATTCACCTGTGGTAAGATCATAAAAATAATAAGCTCCCAAACCTTTATCACTGTAGGTTATTATAATTAGTTTGGTTTCATCTCTACTCCTATCGGTAATTGCAACTTCGTATCCGGGTAAGCGTTTCTCCAGGTTTTCTTGTAATTCTTTACGTTCCTGGTCAAAAAAATGATAATGTCTTTTATCGGTAAAGTAAGCGACCCCTGTAATTTTCTTTTGTTTTTTCGATCTTAACAAGCTTGTCACGTCCACTTCCGGATGCTCGTATATTTTTTCCATGAATTTTGCATTGGCAACATCATATTTAAAAATTGCCCGCTTATCTCTATCAATATTTGAAGAAACATAAAGATATTTATTATCAAAAGTAAAAAATAAGGGGGCTACGGTTTCTTTAAAACTGGTGGTAATAACTACCTTGAGGGGGTCGCCTTCCTTTTCTCTATATAAGATGCTGGTATTTACACCATCACTGGTAGTAGCAACCCGAAGTTTCCCTTCATGATCAGTTATCCACCCGACAATATTCCCCGGGTTTTCGGCAAGCATTTCCATCTCCCCATTATTAATATTAATGCGATATACATCGTAAAACCTTTTATCTCTTTTATTCATCATCATCAGCATCTCATCTGGATTATTTTCAAGGTCGTCAATTAAGTGAGCTTTTACTTCTTCAAAAGGGGTTAAGGTTTTTCTGTTTGAACCATCAATATCTACGGCATAGATTTTGTAATTTTCATCTCCCGCTTCGTCTTGGGCATATACAATTCGATTATCATTAGCCCATAAATATCCGGCAATATCCCTTTTTATAGCTTCAGTAATTCTGATAATCTTTTCTTCCCCGATTTTCTGTACATAGATATTCAGGCGATTTTCCCAGGGCTGAAGAAAAGCCCAATACGTTCCATTGGGAGATAAGGAAAAACCTATTTTTTCAGGATTCCTAAAAAAATCTCTCATGGGTATAAGCGGAACTTCATCTTGATTGCTCTGAACCATTAAGGCTAGAGTGAAAAGTAAAAATATTGAAAGCACTAAGGTTAATATAAGTTTCTTTCTCATTTCTATTCCTCCTTGCTTTATGAATTTTAATAAATTAAATCTTCCACTATTTTTTCCATACAATATCTTTTGGGGAAAATTGAGTCAATTTTTTCATTTCTGTAACCGATAACTATTGTAACTTCTGATTTGGTCTATTGTCTTTCGTTTTTTGGGGCGTATTTCAGTAAATTGCAGATAACCCATAGTTATAATAAGCTCAACTCTTTTTGACTGGGGAATATTAAGTAACTTTTTTACCCCTTTTTCGTTGAACCATCCCAACATGCAAGTTCCTAATCCTTCTTCTACTGCCTGAAGGCAAAAATGTTCAGCAGCAATTCCGATATCAATAAGGCTAAATTGTTTATCTTTGATTGCTTCTGCAATTTTGTTTAAAAAACCTGGTCTTTCCGAAATTAATATAATTAAAACAGGTGCTTGCAGGGAAAAACGATTGAAGGATATAAGTTGGCTAAATGTTTCTTTGGCCACCGCTTCTTTTAGTTTTGGGTCATCTACTACAATAAAGCTCCAGGGCTGAGAATTGCTGGCAGAAGGTGCAAGCTGTGCTGCCTCCAGACAGCGCTCAATTTTTTCCCGTTCAACTTCTTTGCTTAGATATCCTCGTACACTTTGTCTGGCTTTCACCAAATCTAAAAATTTCATTTATTCCTCCCCTAGGTACAGGGGACAACCGACCCCTGTATTTTTCTTTGTTTTTAATTTTATTTTACTTTTTTAATTTCAACTAAACAATTTTGAAAAGCTGTTCCGTATCCTATATCACTGATATAATCTCCAATAAGTTCATTTATATTGACCAGATGCACTCCGCCCCACCAGCCAAAATAAGTGTGCACAATTCCTGGGATGACTTTCTCAGTAAGGATAGCCTTTAAAATTAAACCACCTCTCTCATTATATACTTTTACTCTATCGTTTTCGTTGATTCCTCTTTTGGCTGCGTCGTAGGGATTAATCCAGGCAAAAGGTTCTTCTTTTAAAATAGATATATCTGAAAATTGGGAATTCATTTTATTGTGTGCATGGCTGCTTACCAAAGATAAAGGATATTTAATATAAATATTTGGGGAAGTGTATTTATTTTCTACCGGCTCATTATATTTTGGGATGGGAGCTTCTCCCCATCTATCTCTCATTCTTTGGCTAAAAAATTCTACTTTTTGAGTAGGAGTGTTAAATTTTAAATCACCAAAAGCTATCTCTTGATAACTGAAATGAAGATAAGGTTTTTCTTTTAATTCATCGACATCGGTATTCAAATTAGAATTGCTGATTATTTTTTCTATAGTACTTAAATTATTTTCCGGCAAATAGTCAAAATTAAAACCAAACTTTTTACCCAAAAGTCTATACATTTCACTTTCGTGTTTACATTCACCAGGTGGCTCAATGAGTTTTTGTTGTAACTGAATATAAGAATGACCATAGCCGGTAATCAGATCATAGTACTCAAACATCGAAGTTGCTGGCAAGACAATATCTGCCATTCTTGCAGTATCGGTTAAAAAAAGATCGGCAACCACGATTAAATCTAATTTATTCATCGTCCGAGCAAGGAGATTAATGTTTGGGTTGCTGGTCATAGGATTCGCCTGCTCAATCCAAGCAGCTTTCACCGGAGGGTCGGCTTGATTATCCAGTTCGCTGGCAAGTTTTGCTACCGGAATTGAATTACGAATCCTCCTGGGTTTGGGAGGAGAAAAAGGCCAATTTAATTCAGGTGACTGCCTATCACTAAAGTAAAAACCACAACCCTTTTTACCGATACTTCCGGTTAATACCGGCAGAAGAGATATGGCTCTTATAGTCTGACCCCCATTGGTATATCTTTGAACACCCATCCCACAGATAAGGGCATACTCGGAAGTATTTTTTATAAAACCTATCATGGTTTCAATTTTATGGAGAGGAATCCCGGTTACAGCAGAAACTTTTCCCAAAGGATATTTTTTTGCCAATTCTTTAAACTCTGCAAAACCAAAAGTATATTGGTTAATAAAATTATCGTCTATTAAATTATTTTTAATAAGCTGGCTAGCTATCCCCAGGGCAAGACATCCATCAGTCCCCGGTCGAGGATTTAAATATAAATGACTTTTGGCCCCAGACTCATTTTCTCTAATATCTATAGTTATTAATTTTGCTCCCTTATCCACTGCCTTATTTATATAATGCATTATATGAATATTGGTATAGGCAGGGTTTGAGCCCCATAATATTATTAATTTTGAGTTTTCCAGGTCAGAAATCCTATTATGTTTTACTTCTCCATAAGTCAAATTGATTGCTTCCTGGGCAGCAGAATCACACAGTCCACCGTAAGTAGAAGTAAAACCGCCAAACTGATACCAGAAACCATAAGCACAATTTTTCACCACACCCAAATTGGCAAATCTATTATAATATAAAACCGACTCCGGTCCATACTTCTCTTTTAAATTTTTAAGTTTTTTGTGAATTATATCTAAAGCCCGCTCCCAGCTAATTCTTTTAAATTCACCCTTACCTCGTTTGCCAATTCTCTGCAAGGGATATAATAATCTTTCTGGTCCGTAGACCATATTTGGATAGTTTTTTCCTTTAACGCATATCCTGCCCTGATTTACTGGACTATTGCGATTTCCTCTAACTTTCACTACTTTCCCTTTTTCTACTTCCACCTCCAACGAACAGGAACCAAAACAATCCTTAGGGCATACTGAAAAACATACCAGGGGACGGTCCTTTGTCATTTTTTGTTAACCCCCTTTATCACAAGCCATCGACTAAATCCTAAAATGTCTGCTATTTCTCTGTATGAAAGATTTGTCTTTTCTGTTAATTCTATTATTAGTTTATTTCTATATTCTTTATTTTTTTTAGCTTTTAAAGATTCTATTTGCAGGCCTTTTTCTTTTAAATATCTTGACACATACTCTTTAGCTTTCTTAACGCTAGTAATTTCTTTTACTTCTCTAAAGACTTCTTGATAATCCATAAAGGTATCGTTGTTTTGTTGACAGCTAAATTCGATAAACAAATGAATTACTTTCGCTCTATCAGGAGAAAAGAGATTTAAGATCTCCTCTTTATCTATTATACTTTTTTGCTCTTTTAAATAAAGCGAATAACTACTCCATTTATATTGGTAGGGTTGGTGAGCTATTTTAGCCTTAACCGGATTATTATGGATATACCTTAATAATGATATTAGATAACGATCATTTTCCACCGGTTCACTTCTAAACCTGTTCTGAAACACATGTCCAACTCTATTATATTTTTTATTGAAGTAATAAGCATAAGCGGTATTAATCCTTCTCATTATCCTAGAAATATTATCTTCTTGTTCCTTAATTAACAAATGTAAATGGTTGCTCATCAAGCAATATGCGTAAAGAATGTATTCGTTTTTCCTCTTTTTATTGGCAATAATTTGGATAAATTTATTTTTATCTTCGTCGTCAAGCAATATATCTTTTCTTTCATTTCCTCTCGCTATTATATGGTATATTTTGTTTATCCCTAATTTTCTTTTTTGTCTGGGCAAAACTCTCCTCCTCAATATTTTTTATTGTAGTATGGAATAATTATTAATGTAACATATTTTTATAAAAACTGCCAGAGGACCGTCCCCTGTCAGGTTTCCCCTGTCAGGTTTTTAGGTATTGGAATTTGTATAGTTCGAAGTAGTAGCCCTTTTGGGCAAGCAATTGGGAGTGGGAGCCACTCTCTACAATCTTGCCTTTGCTCATAACATATATTTTATCCACATCCTGGATGGTGGACAATCGATGAGCGATGGCAATACTGCTTCTGTCCTTCATAATCTTTCTTATCGCATCCTGGATAAGATATTCAGTTTCACTGTCTATACTGCTGGTCGCCTCATCAAGAATAAGTATCCGGGGTTCTTTAGCCAGTGCCCGGGCAAAGGCGATGAGTTGTCTCTGGCCGGTAGAAAGATTTGAGCCTCCTTCAGAAACAATGTTATCATATCTTTTCTTCAATTTACTGATAAAATTATGGGCATTAACATATTTTGAATACTCTATCATCTTATTATCGTCTACCTCGTTGTTAAGAATAATATTATATTTAATATCTCCCGCAAACATAAAAACATCCTGCAGAACTAATCCGAAATAGTTTCTTAAAACTTTTAAATCCATCTCTTTTATCTTAATTCCATCAATTAAAATCTCTCCCTCGGTAGGGTCATAGAATCTCAAAAGAAGATTTATCAAAGTCGTCTTCCCTGCCCCGGTTGCCCCAACAAAGGCTACCGATTCATTCGGCTCAACTACAAAAGACACATTATCAATAACTTTCTCATCCCTTTTATATTCAAAAGATACATTTTTGAACTCTACTCTTCCTTCTATTTTGCTGGGATATTTAGGACTCTTAGGAGAATGTATTTTGTCATCCTCCTCAAAAAGCAGAAATATTCGTTCCGATGAAGCCATAGCTGATTGTAATATATTATATCTTTCTGAAAAATCGAATATAGGTCTAAAAAGCATATGGATATAGGCTATAAAGGCAATAAGCACTCCCAGGGAAATTTCTCCCCCCAACACTCCTTTTCCTCCAAAATATATTATTGTCCCCAGGGTAAAATAAGATAAAACATCAATTAATGGCCTGAATATAGAAAATATTAGCAATTGATGCATATTAGCATTATAATAATTTATACCAATTTTATTAAAATCATCCTCAGATCTGCCTTCTTGATTGAAAGTCTGGATCAGTAAAACCCCCGATATTGCTTCTGATAAAAAGCTATTCACTTTGGCCAGAGCAATTCTGACTTTTCCGTAAGCCTCTCGGGCATATCTCTGGAATAGATAGAGCATAACAACAATTATAGGTACAAGAACAAGTATTATCAGACTTAAATGAGTTGATAAACTGAATATAACAATAAGTATACCTATTACCATAATAAAATCTTTGGCTGAATAGACGAAGACATCAGTAAACATTTCTCTTAAAGCATCAACATCATTGGTTAGCCTGGTTACCAGTCTTCCTATGGGATTATTATTAAAAAAGTTCAGAGAAAGAGACATTAAATGTCTTACCAGATCACTCCTTAAGTCATACATCACCCTTTCACTGACCACGGCCATCATAACTACCTGAAAATAATTGAAAATAAAAGATATCAGAAGAAGTCCAACGTATAAGAGAGCGAATAATTTTACCATTTTCAAATCATCATATCTTAAGGTCTTAAGATTATCCGAAGAAATTTTCTGCATTCCCGAATAAGGAATAAAACTACCTTTATCTGTCTTGATTTTGATGATACTAAGTTGATATTGTTTTAATTTATCCATCCCTTCTTCGTCTTTAATCATTAAATATCTTTCAGGCAAGATAA
Source organism: Candidatus Sediminicultor secundus (assembly GCA_002849045.2). The sequence goes on along the minus strand of NCRO01000002.1, from coordinate 3,177 downwards.
GTGAATCTTTCTGCAGTTCCAGGTATTCGTCTTTATTCAGTAGGTTTGAAGGGATAAAAATGATATTATCAGTCCTAACCCGGTAGGCTTTATATTTATCGGTAACCTCAACCGTCCTGTCATTAAGGATTAGCCTTAGATAACTTCTTTCAATATAATTATCCACCACATTTTTAGTGATCAAGGGAAGGAGGATCTGTATGCCGCTTATAGCCAGAATGAGAATGAATATTATTAAAATCTTCCCCCCGTAAGGCTTTCCATATCGCCATAATTTAGAAAATATTTTTTTATCCAGACCGGAATATAATTTTTCTTCTTTCATCTTTATTCTTCTTTATTCTTCCAATTTTTGAATTTTGTAAATATTTTTATAAATTTCAGATTTTTTAATCAGTTCTCGATGGGTGCCGCTGTTTTCAATCCTCCCCTTATCCAGGACAAATATATTATCTGCTTTTATAAATGAAGATATGCGGTGTGATATTACAATGGTAGTAATACCTTTAGTACCTTTAGAATAACTTCCTAAATTCCGGATAATCTCCTTTTCGGTATTGGTATCCACCGAACTTAAAGCATCATCAAGAATAAGAATTTGGGGTCTTCTAATAATAGCCCGGGCAATGCACAATCTCTGTTTTTGACCCCCGGATAGGGTTACCCCCTTCTCTCCCACAAGTGTTTTATACTGATATTTTAATTCCATTATATTCTTATCTATTGAGGCAACCTTGCAGGCCTCTGTTATCTCTTCTAAGGTTGCATCAGGTTTGCCAAACCTGACATTATCTTCTATGGTATCTGAAAAAAGAAAAGAATCCTGAGGGACATGTCCTATGCTATCCCTTACTGCTGCTATCTTTATCTTTTTATAATCTATAGAATCATAAAATATTCTTCCCTTCCGGGGTTCGATAATTCTTAAAATTAATCTGGCTATTATGCTTTTCCCGGAACCTATCCTCCCACATATTCCTATATACTGCCCTTGTTTTATATCAATATTTATGTTATCCAGAACAGTCTGTTCCCCATAAGAAAAGTAAATGTTCTCCAGTTTTATGCTGCCTTCTAAGGGATGATACTCTGCACGAGGGGTATCATAAATATCCGGTTTCTCTTTAAGAAGCTCAAGTATGCGTTTATAAGAAGCATTTCCCCGCTGGTATATATTAGTCACCATTCCTACTGCCATCATAGGGTAGACAATAATCCCCATATAGGAAAAGAAGGCAACTAATTCACCGGTAGTAAGCTCATTAAGGATAACTTGCTGGCCTCCTACCCAGAGTATTATAGCCATACCAATCTCGGCAAATAAGAATATCAAGGGAAACATAGTTCCCCAAACTTTAATAAGAGAAATATTTTTTCCCAGATACTCCTGGCTTAATTTATCAAAGTTCTTAGATTCAGGCTCTTCTTGCTGAAATGCCTGAATAATCTTTATTCCGGATATCATTTCCCGCACTTTTTCAGTTAACAGAGAAAATGACTCCTGCACACTTTTAAATTTTCTAAACAATATCCTTACAAAAAATAATGATATAAGAGAAATTATTGGTAAGGGAATCATAGCATAAAGGGTAAGTTTTGCATTAAGAGTTAACATAAATACAAGAGTAGCTAAAAAAAGAAAGATGGCGTCAAAGCCGGCAATAACTCCGAAGGCACAGGTCCTTCTTACTGCGGTCATATCATTGGTCATATGAGCCATAATATCTCCAATCTTTGTTCTAGTGAAAAAAGAATTGGAGAGCAAAAGCAGATGTTTAAACAGTCTGTTCTTAAAATCCATTTCGATAAAATGGGACATTCCGATAATTATCATTCTCCAGAAAAATCTAAAAATTCCGATGGCTATCGCCAGGGCGAAGATTAAGAGAGTAAACTTCCCAAGATAAGAATAATTATTCCCGGAGGTGGTGTAGGTAGCGATAATATAATCTATGGCTCGCTGAACAATACGTGGGGCAATAAGCTGAGCAATATCCACTGCTACCAGCATAAGAAATCCAAATAACATCTTAAGGGGGGCTTTTTTATAGTAAGAAATGATAAATTTAATTAACATAGTTTTATTATAATATACTTCGGGTAATGTCCTTGTCAATTAAAAAGATGGTGGAATAAAGGGGAATAAGAGGGGGGAGGGGTAATCCTCCCCTTCCCTCTTATTTTATTTTTTATAAATCTTCTAATAATTCTTTTGCCCATTTGCTATAAAAGGGTTCATCACCGGCAATAGCCTTCTCTAATAAAGGTTTTGCTTCCTTCTTTTTTCTTCTATCTATCAGCAATTCTGCAAAATAAACCAGACCTTCCGGGTCATCAGGAAAATATTCATAGCGTTCCCTAAAATATTTCTCTGCTCTTTTCTTATTTTTCATGGGAAAAGGAAGCTTATGCCAGAATCGTCCTATAGCCAACATCGGACCTCCTATATCATACATTTTGTCTATATCATAAGCTTTATAAAAAGCATCTTGAGTGCTTCCTTTTAATCCCTCTCTTAAAGCCTTAAGTATACTGACTCCATCAGAGTAAGTTCCTGCACTAAGTCCAAAATAATAGTGTCCCTCAATTTTCTCAGGTTCAAGTTCCTGGGCTTTTTCTGCATACTCCATCCCTTTTTTCCCATATTCTTTACAAATGTCTTTCCATCCTTCATGCTCCCCTTCAAGAGCATGGTCAGCATACTCTCGATGGGCACGGGCACATTTCCAGTTGGCTTCATAACTATCCGGATTGGCTTCCACCGCCTTGATGTAGAAAGGTATTGATTCCAATATACTGGTTATCTCCCCTTTTTCAAAAAGTGCATCAGCTTCTATAAGGGGATCCTCAGCCATTGAAACAAAGTGGAAGGAAAACAAGAACATACAAACAAGAACATACAAAAAAACTCTCTTCATAATAACTCCTCCTAAATATAATATTAAAAGTAGAAACAGTAACTAATTCTCTGTATTAATAAGTTCAACTAATAATGTCTTTGATTTACTTTTAGTTATTATAATATACTTTGGTAAAAAAGAAAAGAAATANNCTTATCTACTTTCTTATGTGGCACTGCCGCTAATCATAACCATCTACTGTTCTGTTGCCGTAGGAACAGTAAATACTCGGGCAGCTAAATCTTTATCAATCATCAAAAGACCTCTGCCGTCTTTC
>NCRO01000202.1 GCA_002849045.2 Candidatus Sediminicultor secundus | reverse complement strand
AGATGGGTATAAGAGACAGCTAGATAAGATATCTCAAATAGATATAAATGGAAGCGATAATAAGATTAAGTATAACCAGGGGGAAAGCTATTTTAACAAAATACCAGAAGGGGATAGGTTGTTTATTTTTTTCAGCAATGTCGGCAACTATCAAGTTAGAAGCTGTGCCTATTAGAGTACCATTAGCTCCGATATTTGCTCCCAAGGCAAGTGCCCACCATAATACAGTTACAGAAGATCCGAGATAGCGAGAAATATTTTCAATTATGGGAATAGCCAAGGCTATAATGGGTATGTTATCAAAAAAGGAAGATGTAAAAGTGGATACCCCTAATATGGTGAAACTTAAAAGATTTATGTTTCCTTTAGTAAGAGTTAGGAGTCTGGAAGATACAATTTCAATAAAACCATTTTCTTTCAAGGTACCGGCTAAGACATTTAATCCAATTAGAAAGAAAATTATCCTCCAATCAATTTGAGCATAAATTTCATCAGGTTTATTATGGCTAACAAAGAGCAATATCATTGCCCCCAATAAATAGACAATAGACAGGTCTAAATTAATCAGATGTGAGAAAAATGAAGATATAATGGTAATAACTAAAATTAATAAAGAATTTTTAAATAAAGGAAGGTTAGTGATAGCCTTTCTTTCGTCAATTTTATTAAGTTGAAGAATAATATCATTTTGTGTATTATTTTTTTTGAAAGTATTTTTAAAAAGGATAACGAAATAAAAAACATTAAATAAAATAAGTATTATAGAAATAGGAGTTGTGTGATAAATAAAATCGTAGAAATTTAGTTTTGCAGCAGAACCTATCATTATATTAGCCGGTGTGCCAACGTAAGTAGCTAACCCACCAATATTGGCAAATATAATTTCAGAAATTAGAAAAGGCAAGGGGGATATTTCTAAGATATGCGTAATAGCCAAAGTAATATTTGCTAAAAAGAGCAGGGTGGTAATTTCATCTAATATCGAGGAGAGAAAACCAGCTAACAAAGAGAGAGAAATTAAAAGGATTAAGGAATTTCCCTTACTATATTTAATAACTTTTGCCTTAGCCTTGATTTTTCCTCGACGAGAGGTTACTTCTACAAATTCTCCATCTTCGACCTTTAGTTTTTGCGCATCTTGGGGGTTAATTTCCACTAATGCTTCTGGATAAATCTCGTTTAATCCTTTAGATCTTCGACTTACAGTTCCGGTGTGAAAATGATATAATACCCGGCCAGTGGTAAAGAGGAAAG
>NCRO01000201.1 GCA_002849045.2 Candidatus Sediminicultor secundus | reverse complement strand
TTCTTCTTCCTTCTTTTTTTCTTTTTTTTTCCCCTTCTTTCTTTTTTCCTTTCCTCTCCTCTTTGTTCTTATTATTATCTTCTATGTTTCCATTGGGATTCTGGGGAATTATGATCCAACCAATAATATAAGCAATTATGCCGCTTCCTCCAAAGAAAAATATAAGTATAGCCAATAATCTTACTAAAGTAGGGTCAATATCAAAATATTCCGCGATACCCCCACATACTCCTGGTAAGATTAGTGAAAGATCAAGTACAAGCGGTACAAGTGTGTAAAAAATTGGTTAAAGAAGAGGGTATTCATTCCATACTCCTCTGCCCGGGATTTACCCATCAAAATGTTGCAGAGATATCAGAAGCAGTAGGGAGGAACGTAGGAATTTCTGTAGCTCGGGGAGATGGCCCGAGCAGTAAAATAGCAAAAGATATAATGAAAAGAGAAGGTTGGTTTTCGTAAGCAGAAGAAAAACAAAAAAACCTATCGGGAAATTTAACTCCTGATAGGTTTTTTTATTATATTCTGCTGTTAACACGTAGAAGCTGAGCTGCTATAGGGATGGACTAAAAATCCCCTCTGAAGAAAAAAGTTAGAATAGTCAATCTTAAAACCTCTATATTGATCTATTAAACTTTTATCTGCTATAAAATCAACACTGGCTTCTGAGTAGATTTCGTCATTTTCTTTTTGCTCATCCAGAGCAAGATTAAATGTTGGGCCGCCTCAGCCAATTCCTGCTAAAAATATTCTTATTTTTTTACTTGTCGAATTTTTTCCTGTTAAAACTTTTTTTATTTCATCTAAAGCTTTGTTGGTTACGTTTATATTCATTTCTTTCCTTTCTAAATAATTAAAATATTTATACAATGTTAACACGTGAACATGATAATACTATATATGAGTGAATTTGTCAACATTAATTTTAAATTATTCGTATTTTTCTTCCCGAGGGAACTTTTATAATTTTACCAATAATTTGGCTGGAAGTAAATCCCTGCTGGAACAGCAATTCTTTCGCTTTTTCTGCCTGTTCAGGACTTATAGATAACAGCAATCCTCCGGAAGTTTGTGCATCATAGAGGATGATTTCCTGTTCAGAAGTAATATCTGGTTTTTTTTCTACTGAACAGGAATAAATTTCTTGGTTTTTTATCGTCCCTCCCGGTATCATTCCCAAAGAAATATATTTATCCAGGCTATCTATTACAGGAATATCATTAATCCATAATTC
>NCRO01000200.1 GCA_002849045.2 Candidatus Sediminicultor secundus | reverse complement strand
TAAGCTTCTGCTAAGATAACTGTTTTCTCTCTTTCGGTTTCTGCAATAATTTTAGCTGATTCTTCCTGTCCTTCAGCCCTGTATTGTTTGGCTATCCGTTCCCTTTCTGCTTTCATTCTGTCAAAAATGAATTTTTCATTTTCTGGAGGCAAATCTACCCGTTTAATCCTTACATCTACAATTTCTATTCCATAGGTATTGGCTTTTTCATTACTTATCTCGGTGACCCTTTTCATAATACCTTCTCTTTTTTCCGAGACTATTTCGCTCATGTCAAATAATCCTAAGTCAACTCTCAATTCTGAATAGATAATGTCGTCTAATCTTGCCTGGGCACCATTTAAATCTCTGACTGTTTGTAAGAATTTTAAAGGATCGACAATTTTCCAACGGGCATAATTATCCACAATTAGGGTCTTTTTGTCTTTAGTAATGATTTCGGTCGGGGCAGCATCGTAAACTAACAGTCGGTCTTCAAAAAACACTACATTTTGAATAAAAGGAAGTTTCCAGTTTAAGCCAGGCTCTTTAATCGTTCTTATCGGTTTACCAAATTGTAAAACAATTGCTTGTTTAGTTTCATCAACAATAAACAAACTTAAGTTAGCTAAGAATAAGATTGCTACAATAAGTATTATTAATAGTGTTCCTTTTTTCATTACTTGGTCACCTCCTTAGAGGGAGCTGCGAGAATTTTTGTGTCACCTAATGGTAAAAGATTTATTAAGGATTGATTTTCTTCTAAATCAACTATTACTTTATTCATATTCGGAAAAATCTCTTCCATAGTTTCCAGATAAAGGCGAGCTTGAGTTATATATTCACCTTTTTTATATTCAGTTAAAATACTATTAAATTTTGCAACATCACCCTCTGCTTTTTTTATTCTCTCAATCTTATAGCCTTCAGCTTCTTTGGTCATTTTTACTGCTTCTCCCCGGGCTTTTGGAATTAAATCATTTCTATATCCTTGTGCTTGATTTATATATCTGCTCTTATCTTCTTT
>NCRO01000199.1 GCA_002849045.2 Candidatus Sediminicultor secundus | reverse complement strand
AAATTATGGATAAATTGCCAGAAGAGAAGAAATATTTTTTAGAATTAAAAACAATTCAAGCCAATACATTTTATCTGAATGTTTACGAACAACATAATAGAAAGAAAATTAGTTTTTATTTGCATTGGGATGGCAAACGGTTTGATGAAGTTAAAAAACTTTTTTTCCCAAGAAATGATGGAAAGAAGATTTGTTTCAAACAATTGAAAATTAAGAAGAAGGATATACTTGATTTAGAAAAAGGCATGATAAGGAAATATCACAATGAACAAATACCTTTGCTTAAGGATGTGCTTACGATTTTGAAGGGAAAACTTTCTGTAAATATAGAAATTAAGGGAGGGGAAAAGGTTTATCCAGGTATTGCAGATAAATTAATAAAAGAAACGGAGAATTTTGGATATAACAATATTCTTTTTTCTTCTTTTGATAGAGACACAGCAATCTTGATAAAAGAGAAATATCCTGAGCTTAAAGCAAATGGATTATATGCTAAATGGATAAATCCCGAAAGATATATTAATGGACTGGATGGGTTAAATCCACATGCCTTTTTGTGTAAAGAAAAACTTATTTCTTGTTTACATCGGATGGATAAAACAGTGCATGTATGGACGGTTGATAAAGATATAGACATGATACGCTTTATTTTATATGGAGTGGATGGCATTATTACCAATTACCCTCAGGTGCTAAAAAAAATAAGTAAAGTAGCAAAATCTCTTTTAAGTGATTTTTATTAAAGGTTTTTTCATCTAAAAAATAAAAAATCTTTAAAAATTTGTATTATTTGAAAGGGATTTTACTTAACGAAAGGATTATAGGAGAAATGTTTCTAAAAAAATTAGTCGTAGGAGAGTTAGAAACTAATTGTTATTTAATTGCTTGTAAGAGGACTAAAAAAGCAGCGGTAATTGACCCAGGAGGAGAAGATACAACTTTAATTTTAGATATTTTAAAAGAGAATAGTTTTAACTTAGAATATATTATAAATACCCATGGGCATATCGACCATATCGCTGGCAATAATTTGCTTAAAGCTGAGACCGAAGCTTTATTATTAATCCATAGGTTAGATGCTGACATGTTAGTTGATGCCAATAAAAATTTCTCTTCCTTTATGGGTAAAGAAATATACTCACCTTCCGCAGATAAGCTTTTAGAAGAGGGAGACGAGATATCTTTAGGTACATTAAATTTAATAGTAATTCACACACCGGGTCATACTCCGGGAGGAATTTCTCTTGCTTCAGATAATATTGTCTTTACGGGCGATACTTTATTTGCCGGGGGTATTGGTCGAACCGACCTACCCGGTGGTTCTTACCAAGATTTAATAAAATCAATTAAAGAAAAATTATTGATTTTAGGTGATGATAAGATAATTTATCCCGGGCATGGTCCGGATTCGACTATAGGTAAGGAGAGAAGGACAAATCCTTATATTTAACTAACCGATTGACCAATTAACTAGTTGTTAGTGAATGGTGAATAGTCGTTAGTGTATACTATAGCGTATAGCGTATAGTTTTGAATTAACAAAAGCTTGTACTAATCAAATTAAAAACTTAAAGCGAAAAGTGAAAAACCATAATTCGAAATTCAAAGCCATTTCCGTATGTTGTATTTTGTATATAGCATTGCAGGTAGCGTTTAGCGCGCAGTAGAACTCTTTTCATAACGCGATACTAATTTGGTTTTGCGTTTTTCGCTATATACTATCATACTATACGCAAAAATGGAATGTTAAATGCCGTTCACTAATTAAAAAAGGAAAGGGGTATAAAGAATGAATTATGGAATAAAGGATATTAATTCAGCTGAAAAGGGGAAAGATAAAATTGAATGGGCTGAAAAACAGATGCTCGTTCTTTCCACCATAAGAAAAAGATTTGACAAGGAAGAACCTCTAAAAGGGGTTAAAATAGCTGCTTGCCTCCATGTAACTACCGAGACAGCTAATCTGGTGAGAACTTTAAAAGAAGGAGGTGCAGAAGTGTCTCTTTGCGCTTCCAATCCTCTAAGTACCCAGGATGATGTAGCGGCTTCCCTGGTAAAAGATTTTGGAATTTCTGTATTTGCTATCAAGGGAGAGGATAAGGATACTTATTATCAGCATATTGAAAAAGTATTAAGTTGTGGACCTAATATCACTATGGATGATGGAGCAGATCTGGTTTCAACTATCCATTCTCAAAAGAAAGAACTAGTTAAAGATATCATTGCTGGTACTGAAGAAACCACTACCGGAGTTATTCGATTAAGGAGTATGGAAAAAGACGAAGCCTTAAAGTATCCGATTATTGCGGTAAATGATGCACAGACCAAATATCTCTTCGATAATAGATATGGTACTGGACAGAGCACTATCGATGGCTTAATAAGGGCTACTAATATTCTAATTGCCGGTAAAATATTTGTAATTTGTGGATATGGCTGGTGTGCTCGAGGTTTAGCGATGAGAGCTAATGGTATGGGCGCTCAGGTGATAATTACTGAAATCGATCCCATGAAAGCATTAGAAGCAGTAATGGATGGCTACCAGGTTATGCCCATAAAAAAGGCAGCCAAAATCGGAGATATTTTCATAACACTGACTGGTGATATAAATGTGATATCGGTAGAAGAATTTCCTTTAATGAAAGATGGAGCAATTTTGGCTAATTCGGGGCATTTTAATGTAGAGATTAACATAGGAGCTTTAGAAAAATTATCAGTAAATAAAAAGAAAATTAGAGAGTATATTGAAGAATATACTTTAGAAAATGGGAAAAAGATAAATCTTCTAGCAGAAGGAAGACTTCTGAATTTGTCTGCTGCTGAAGGACATCCGGCAAGTGTAATGGATATGAGTTTTGCCAATCAGGCTTTATCCGCTGAATATTTAGTTAAAGAAGGGAGAAATTTGCAGAAAAAAGTGTATGGAGTTCCCGAGATTATTGATAAGGAGATTGCCAGATTAAAATTAGAATCGATGGGAATAAAGATCGATAGACTTACTGAGGAACAAGAAAGATATCTTTCTTCCTGGAAGATGGGAACCTAAATAGTGAATAGTCGTTAGTGAATAGTGAATAGTTAGAAAAGAGAAGATAAAGAGGTAATACTATAATTTAATTGTATGAAAATTTCCTTTTTCTGCAATCCCTGTTTTAGTAGATACTCGCCTAGTAAGGCAAGCAAAAGGCAGTAAAACAGAGAGGGCACAATTCATTGTGCCCTTACAAAAGAAAAGTAGAGGCACGACGGCCCGTCGTGTATTCCTTGCTAACGACTATTCACTATTCACTAACGACTAAAGTTAGGGTTAGTATGAATAATCAAAGTATGATAGAATATATAAAAGAAGGGATACTTAATTTTGCTTTTCCCTTAGATTGTAAGATATGCAATAAACCTATCCAAGAATCTAAAGGATATTCAATTTGCGAGGATTGTTTTAAAACCATTGAATTAATCGAACAACCATATTGTATAAAGTGTGGGAAACCTTTAATACCCACTGATTTTTTTAAGCAAAACAGAGAAATCTTATGCCTTGACTGTAAAATAAAAAAATATTCCTTTGAATTCTCTCGTTCTACGGGAATATACGATGAGGTATTAAAAAAATGTATTCATCTCTTTAAATACTACGGAGAGAAAAAGTTGGCTAAACCATTAGGAAAGTTAATGGTAGATTATTTATTAAAGAATGGTGAATTTGAAAATAAATTGGACTTAATTATTCCTGTTCCTTTACATAAGAATGATTTAAAGAAAAGAGGATTTAATCAGAGTGTTTTGCTGGGCAAAGTCGTAGGAGATTATTTTTCTATCCCGGTTAGAGAAAGTGTTTTAGTAAAGAAAAAGTTAACCCCTTTTCAGGTTAATTTATCTAAGAAAGAAAGGGGTAAAAATATTCTTAGAGCTTTTTCGGTAAAGAAACCAAAAGAAATTAAAGGAAAAAATGTTTTGATCTTAGACGATGTGTTTACTACCGGGTCTACTGTAGAAGAATGTGCTAAAGAATTAATGAAAGCTCAAGCTAAGAATATATTTGTTTTAACTTTAGCCCGAACCGTATAAAGCTCATATGCCGCCTCTCCTTAGAGCTGTGGTTGAAAGTCGAAGCCAGTCGCAGGCGAAACGACCCACGTAAGGTAACTTTGGTTACTGAGCATGGTGCGGCTTTGGAGTAAGTCCTGCCTTAACCCTAATAGGTTATAACAATAAGAGAAGAGTAGTAGTGAAGGACAAAGTTCCCGAGCAAACCTCTCAGCAGGCGAGTGTGGGGGCAAAGACCAGGTCAGTCTAAGGAAAGGCGGATAAAATATATTTAAATAGTTAATGAAGGGAAAATACTTAGAAGATAAAGGGATAAATTAAAGTAAAATTTTGAAAAAAATTTAAAATAAAAAAGGGTTTTTTGTTTAGGTGGAGAATATATATATTAAGTAAAATAAACTATTACTAAGGAGGAAAGAGATATGAAGATTATTTTCAAAGGAAAACATATTGAAGTGACAGATGAGAACGGT
>NCRO01000198.1 GCA_002849045.2 Candidatus Sediminicultor secundus | reverse complement strand
AAGTTATATGGGAATTAGTTTTGAAGAAGAAATAGTAAGGGAAGTAAAAACTCTAAGCCGCGAAATAGTTATTGAAGTTGAAAAAGTTCCTGAAACTGAAGTGGCTTTAGAAACTGAAGTAATCCCAGAAATCGAAACGGCTCCGGAGACCGAAATATCCCCTGAAACAGAAACACCTTTAGAAACGAAGGAGTATCTCGAGATCGAAAAAGCTTCAATTGGATTAAATCTTGATGTAGGGAAACTTACCCTGGGCGAATCCACCCCTCTACTTTATGAATGCGTTTCTCAATATCGATATAAAGAATTTGAACCTTTTGAAGAATTTTCCCGTACCGAAAAAGAGGCCGACATACTTATCTATCATTCGCCGGTAACAAAAAAGGTGATTTCTTGTAATATTAAAAATGAATGGCAGTTAAAATTAAATAATAAAATAATATATGATCTATCTGTTAAAACAGGCGCTATTGATATTGATTGTAATTTATCAGATTTTAAAGTAGAAAAACTATATATTGAAAGTGGAGCAAGTAATATTAACTTGGTTTTACCTCAATATAATTCTAAAATAATTATAGATACAGGAATATCTAATATTAATATTACCATACCTAAAAATGTGGGAGCAACGGTGAATATTGATTCGGGAATTGCTATAAAAGACCTTGACAACTTTATTAAGAGAAACGGTACATATATTTCCTACAATTACAACGAATCAGAATTCAAAACAAAGATAGAGGTTGATTGTGGAGTTTCCAATATAGATATTTACTATACAGATATTCCCTAAAATAAATAATTATTTTTTTAACAAATTCTCTTATATTTAAAAAAATATTCAAGATATAGGATAGAAATAATTTCGTTTTGAGATTCGGGTTAATAAAATAGTTCTTGTGTGATTATTGGAAAATTTTAAAAAAAGAATTAAAAGTAAATCTTAAATGCATTTAAAATAATATCTCTATTTAACTTCTTCTTTCTTTAGATAGACTACCTGTCTAGGGAAGGGTATTTCTATCCCTTTTTTATCAAAAGTATCTTTAATTTTCCGCTTAAGCTCTCTCTCTGCTCCCCAGTGAGTCATTGGCTTAACTTTGATTGACACTCTTAAGGTTACTTCTGAAGAACCGAGAGATAATACTCCTTGAACAATTGGAGCTTCTAAGACAATATCTTTATTCTCTTCGGCCCATTTATCGGCAATTTCTTCTAAGGCTTTCATTCCCTTTTCTACATCCTGTTCATAAGCTACTCCTACTTTAACAATAGCCCTCATATACCCTTTATTAAAATTGCCAAAGCTAGCAACTTCTCCATAAGGTATTACTCTTAACTCGCCCGAAAACTTCCTTAAATGAATGTTCCTTAAACCGATAACTTCCACTGTGCCAGAATGTTCTCCTACATTAACAGAATCTCCCACTGAAATTATTCCTTCAAAAAGTAAAAAGGCACCTGACAAAACATCCTTTACCAAAGATTGCGCTCCAAAACCTACTGCTAAACCAATTACTCCTGCACTGGCAATTATAGCAGTAGTGTCTACTCCTAACTCTTTTAGCACCATCACTCCGGCGATAAAATAAATTACATATTTAGAAACGCTCTTCAAAAGCGGGATAAGAGTGTTTGCGCGAGAAATTCTCTTCTGATAATTTTTGGATTTTTTTAAGGGAGTTAAAGATTTTTCTATTATTTTATTAATTATTGATAAACCCATCTTTGCCACCACTAATATTATGACTATAGTTATTAACTTCCCCCACCATAGAATAAGATTTTCAGGACTAAAAAAACTTAATACCGCTTGATACAAACTGTTCATATATTGTATAAACATTAGGGTCTCTCCTTCACAAATAATAATTATAATAATTTTACAATTAATTTGTTAACTTCGTACAATAAGTTAGCACCAACTAGCTAAAAACTTAAAGCGAAAAGTGCAAAACCATAGCTCAAAATTTAAAACTTTTCTAGCGTACAGCGTT
>NCRO01000197.1 GCA_002849045.2 Candidatus Sediminicultor secundus | reverse complement strand
TGTTATTTAATTCAATTTCTTCTTCGGATGTCAAAGAACGAATATATAAACTCATGATAGCCTCCTTCCTATATATAAAGAAGGATATCATAAAACTTTAAAAATGTCACTATAAATTATATCATTTATTATTTAACAAGGCACTAGTTAACTAAATTGATTGAGTAATGGGATATTTAAATAAACTTACATCTTACATCTTGTAACTTGTATTTATACTATATACTAAATACTAACGACTAGTTTATTTTACATCTTGTAAGTTAATTCCCAACCAGTTAACCAGTTAACCAGTTAACCAACTAACCAAATTTAGGTGAAAGTCATGCACGAAGGTTCAATTGCTCAAAATTTATTAGCCATTGCCTTAGAAAAAGCTAAAGAATACAAAGCGAACACGATAACTCTTATTAGAATAAAAGTTGGAGAATTTGCCGGAGTAAACCAAGCTGCTTTAGAGTTTGCTTTCGATAATTTTAGTCAAGGTACCATTGCAGAAAAAGCATCTTTGAAGATAATATTGTCTCCCTTGTTGGGAAAATGCCGAAAGTGCAATGAAGTTTTCAAGATTAGAAAAGATAATTTTAAATGTTCGAAATGTCATAGTTTAGAGATAGATATAATTTCCGGTGAAGATTTATATATTGAAGATATTGAAATAGAATAAATTATGTGATTTTTTAAAAAATACTTTACATTGAACAAGATAAAATGTTATACTTTATTTTGTTAATTTAAGTTAAGAGAGGTGAAGTAATGATAGATTTTATTGTAACCTTTTTACTTAGCATGCTTACCTATCTAATTCTTACGGCCAGCCAGGGAGAAGTATGGGGGATATGGAGTATTTTCGAAATTATAACCGGAATTTTTCTTTCTCTCATTGTAGCTTTTATAGCCAAGAAGGTATTATTTCAAAAAAGAACTTACAGAATGTTGAACCCGCTTAGGTGGGTTATTTTTTTGATTTATTTAATTGGTCCATTTTTCTGGGCAATGACTAAGGCTAATATTGATGTGGCTTATCGAGTGATTACCGGGAAAATAAATCCTGGTATAGTGAAAATATCCCCAGGATTGAAGACCGGCTTGGGTATAACTTTATTGGCAGATTCGATTACTTTAACTCCAGGCACCCTCAGTGTTGATATTGATGAAAAAAATAATGATTTATACATTCATTGGATAAATGTTACCACCTTAAAGCCTACCACCCATCATATTTGTTCTAATTTTCCTCAGTGGATAAGGAGGATTGCAGAATGAGTGGATTTTTTAATATTTTTATTATTCCCGGAGGATTGTTGTTGATATTTATGTTATTATCTTTATTTAGATTAATCCTCGGGCCTACTGTTCCTGATAGAATAGTAGCTTTGGATACCATAAATACTTTAGTAGTAGCTGGAATGATCCTCGTAGGCGCAGCTTATGAAGAAGTCATTTATATTGACGTAGCAATTGTTTATGCTTTACTATCTTATATTGGAACCTTATATGTAGCTAAATATTTAGAAGGAGGGTCTGAAAAATAATGGGAACATTATTCGCTATTTTGTATATTCTTTTAGGAATAGGTGTATTTTTTAATTGTTTAGGCTCAGTAGGACTTCTTAGATTTCCAGATGTTTACACCAGACTTCACGCTGCAACTAAAGCTACTACTTTCGGTTCAATCTTTACTTCTTTGGCAGTTATTATTTATGGTTTTTCCCGTTGGAATATTACCGGAGATTCTAAATTTAGAGTTCTTGCTCTCCATACCATAGTGGCATTAATCTGCTTGATAATTACTAATCCAACCGGAGCTCATGCTATTGCCCGAGCAGTTCAAATCCCATTGGTGTTGCCATTTTATCACCTCAAACTATAATAGTATCTAAAACGATCAACATAAGGCCAAGTAAACCTATAATTGATACTGGAATCCAGTAAGTAAAGGAAGCCTGGTCTATTTTAAAACGAGCAAATGCAACCCTAACAAAAGTTACTTCGAAAAACATTATTAAAAATATTTTTACTAAAAAGAACAGCACATCTGCTATTAGAGCAAATACTCCACTTAAAGCAAGTAAGTGAGATATATTATACGGGAAAAATAAAGCTACAGTTAAGGAAATCATTACTATCGTCTTAACCGCATCAGCTAAATCAAATAGAGCGAGATTTCTTCCCGAATACTCTACCAATATTCCTCCGGCTAATTCTGTTTCAGCTTCTGGTGCATCAAAGGGCACCTTAGAGAGCTCACCCGGCGTAACCGCTGCAAAGGTAATAAATAGTAAAATTGCTCCCACAAAACCTAATGGGCCCACTAACTCCCAAATAGGATGGGCATTAATTACGGCCAAAGAGAATACATTAAGTTGAGGATAAACCTGGCTCAATTTCCACCCTATAGCAATCACAGTAGTTACTAAAGGAAGTTCATAGCTCATCATCAGTACCATCTCTCTTTGTGCTCCTACATTGGCATAAGGAGAACCGGAAGCAAAACCGCCCACTACCATTCCGATAGCCGGTAGAATTAGCAGATAAATAATTAACACAATGTCTCCGTATCCACTTAACAAGGGAGGAATGTTCCCTACAGGCAAATAAAGCAAGATAGTAATAGAAGATACTAAGGCCATAATTGGCGCTCCGTTAAATATCCAGGGAACTGCGTTTTGCGGTACAATATTTTCTTTAATCATTAATTTAAAGAAATCCATAAAAGGCTGTCTTATGGGCGGACCAACTCGAGCCTGCATTCTTGCGGCCAATTTTCTATCAAGACCTTTATAAAACAAGCCTACCACCACTCCTAAAAAAGCAATTACAATTGCTCCTATTATTTTTACTAATATTCCAAATAAGCTTATAGAAGTCATGGAGCAATCCTCCTCGTTTTTTGAATGCTCAATTCGTGTAAATCTTTTTTAGTTAACACACTCTTTTGTCCATTAGCCTTATTTAAAATAGTAACTCTGTCCATACATGCTATACAGGGATCGATAGACGCTATAACAATCGGAATATCAGCTATCTGCTGCCCTAAAAGCATTGGAACCCAGGTCATTAAATTATTATACGTTGGAGCGCGAGCTTTCCAAACCTCTGGTAATTCTGATTCATTTAATTTTATATAATGAATACATTCCCCACGAGGGGCTTCATGTCTTCCAATCCCTTCACCTTTTGCTTTCTTTAATTGATTCAATAGCTTAACTAATTTTTTCTCAGTAACAATTTCTCCTGCAGGCATGTTTTCTAAACATTGTTCGATAATTTGTATCGATTGAACCAGTTCTAATAATCGAACAATTATCCGATCATAAACATCACCATTTACTACCCCAGTTAATATATCCGGGGTAATAGCTTTCACTTCTAAATCTGCATAAGCAGAATATGGTTGATCCTGGCGTATATCCTTTTTTACCCCTGATGCTCTGGCAGTAGGACCTACTGCACATAAGCGAAGGGCATCTTCCTTGGTTAAAATTCCAACATTCTTTGTTCTTAAAGCAATAGTAGGGTCCTTTAAGAATATATCTTCTATTTTTCCGTAGATATCTTTATAATATTCTAAAGTTTTTCGAATTCGAGGTATTTGTTCTTCGCTGATATCTCTTCTCACTCCGCCTACCATAAATATTCCATAATTAATTCTATTTCCGGTTAGATATTCTAAAAGATCTAAAACTTCTTCCCTGGCTTTCCAGGAAAGAAATAGTACAGAATCAAAACCTACTTCATGGGCAGCAATCCCCGCCCACAAAATATGCGAATGGATTCTTTCTAATTCTGCAATAATTACTCTGATATATTGGGCTCTTTCCGGAACTTCGATTCCTGCAGCATTTTCTACCGCCCTACAAAAAGCAAAAGGATGAGAGGCTGAACATATACCACATATTCTCTCAGCTAAATATATAATTTGAACAGGATTCCTTTGCATACCCATAAATTCTATGCCTCGGTGATTATCTCCTGGTGCCAAACATACCTCTTCTATATGTTCTCCATATATTTTAAAATTAAAAGTCATCGGTTCTTTCAATGAGGGGTGAACCGGACCTATAGGTACAGAATAAGTCATTTTACTCAACTTTTTTCACCCCTTCTTCTCTCTTGACTATGTTATCACCTACATATTTACCATTTTTACTTAAAGGATATATACCTTTCTCATCTCTTCTAAAAGGATAGGTATCTTTCGCAAAATCTTTCGGTAAAAATAAGTTAGGTGAATCAGGCAGCCCTTCTACTTTTATCCCAAACATTTCCTTAATTTCTCTTTCAGCAGTCTGGGCTCCAGGGATTATATCAGTAAGTGTAGGTATTTTAAGATCTTTTTTAGGCAACAAGGTAATTAAATTTACAGATATCTCTTTGAATCTTTCCCCATAATAAAGGGAAAAATGATAGTCTAATTCAATCTCCTCGCCAAAATCATCTCCTGAAATTATAGCAAAATGAGGAAATTGAATAGTACCTAAAAGTTTTACCACATCTTTAAAATTTTTCAATTTTACCGTTAGCCATATAGAAGAATAACTATTCTTTTTCGCTCCCTCTGATTTGCTTTCAATTTTGCTTTCAGTAATTGAATCACCAAATTTTCCTTTAAGTAATTCTACAATTTCTTCTGGTTTCATATATTCCATTCTCTACCACCTTTTTTCTGGTATTTCGTATATCGTAAGAGATTTAAATCTTATACATTATGCTACATACAACGAGATACGATTCACGAGATACGAGATACGAAATATGTTTTGCGGTTTTCGTTTTTCGCTATATACTATGCGCTATACGCTAACCACTATTTCGCTGGAGCAGCATTCATGCTTTCTCTTAACTTTTCCAATTTTACCCAGGCTTGTAATACTCCATTTATTATCGCTTCTGGTCTAGGGGGACATCCTGGAACATAAACATCTACCGGTATAACTTTATCGATAGAACCTGAGAGATTGTATGAGTTGTAAAAAACTCCTCCACTTGTCCCACATGTTCCAACTGCTATCACAGCTTTCGGATCGGGAGTTTGTTCATAGACACGTTTTACTCTATCGGTCATTCTACCGGTCACTGGACCGGTTACCAATAATACATCTGCATGCTTAGGACTACCCACCAATTTAATTCCAAATCTTTCTAAGTCATAACGAGGAGTTAAACCCGCGACAATTTCAATATCGCAACCATTACAAGAACCTGTATTTAAATGAAAAACCCAGAGAGATCTTTCAAAATATTTATTTAATTTCACTATCCACTCACCCCTACCATAATTAATATTATCGCAGTTATTACAATTATCCACCCGGAATATTCATTTATATTCCCGGTATGCATTTTTACTAAAGGATTATAGTAGCCTTTTAATGCTTCCGTAAATCCCCAATAGATATGGCTCGCACTTAAATGGGAGCTCTCTTTACTTTTTTCGGGGTTACCGGATATAAAAGGCTTGTCTTGTTCAGTATTTTTTTTATAACTATCTTCACCTTTGTTTCTGATATAAATTACGATACTTCCAATCACCAATACAACTATTATCCAAATTATTGCACTCCAAAAACCACTACCCGTTTCCAGTAATCCTAACATTTCTACATACCTCCTAATACTGTACCGGTATACTTAAACTGCTCTATTAAAGACATTACCGCAGGATGTACTAAATTTTTTACTATCAAGTCCGGGAATAATCCAAAAAATATTATAATGCAAGATAAAACGGCCATAGCAAAGATCATGCTGCGCGGGACTTCCTTAACTTCTTTAAATTGAGGTAATTTCGGACCTAAAAATGCACTGTGAAATACTTTAACAAATGATGCTAAAGTTAAGATGCTAACTACCATGGCTATTATAGAAAGCAAAGGATTAAATTTATAAACAGATTCATAAATTAAAAGTTTAGAGGCAAAACCATTAAAGGGAGGAAGCCCGGCAATAGCTGCAGACCCAATAATAAAAAAGATGGTAGTATATTTCATGGAGTGAGCTAACCCTCCCATCTTATCAAGATTTTTAGTTCCTGTTCTAAAAAACAATGCACCGGCAGTTAAAAATAGCAAGCCCTTATACATAGCATGATTCATAATATGAAAGATACCACCTTCCATTGCAGTAATCCCATATTGATTTAAAGCCACAGGATTGGCCAATACTGCTAATCCTACTCCTACTCCCAGAAACATATAACCTGTCTGAGAGACAGCATGATAAGCCATCAATCTCTTTATATCTTTCTGGATAATAGCCATTGTAACACCGATAAACATAGATAAAAGACCAAAAATAATAATTATCCAGCCTACAGTTAAGGCATTCAAGGAAATATTATATAAAGAAAAAACTACTCTAAATAAAGCATATAAACTAGCCTGACTGGCAGCAACTAACATCATGGAGATTGGTGCAGGTGCCTCCGAATAAGCATCTGGTGTCCACATATGCATGGGTACTGCTCCTGCTTTCATAGCCAGCACTGGTATTAAAAGACCTAAAGCAATCTTGTCTAATTGAGAATTTTTAATCACGCTGGCTAAAGCTGCAAAATTAAGAATATCGTATTGCCCATAAAATATTCCTACCGCAAATAAAACCATAAGAGCAGATATTGAACTAACCACCATATACTTAAAGCCCGCTTCTGCAGGTTCACCTAAATTAATTCCTCTGAAAGAAATTAAGGCAACAGAGGCGATTGAAGCAATTTCCAGAAATACAAAGAAATTAAATATATCTCCGGTAAATTCCATTCCAAACACACCTACAGTTAAAAGCAATAATAAAGAATAATATTTATCAAGTCCGCTATGCTGCTTCATAAAAATTAAAGAATAAACTGCACCCACAAATGAAACAACTGCAGTAATCAAGCCCATAAATATTCCCATCGCATCTATCTGAAGCATAATCCTGATGGGAAATTTTAACCCTGAAGGCAAAGTCAAAGAAGGGGATGTTGCGCCAAAGACATAAACTTGGGGATTAACTGTTAGTATTTTCACTGCTAATGCAATGGTCAAAATTAAACTTACGCTTAAAGCAAGGGTGGTAAGAATTCCTGTAGCTTTTTTATTTATCCTACCGATAAGCGGAACTAAAAAAGCTGCCAATAGGGGTATAGCTATTATTAATATAGGAATATGGTTCGATAGATTCATCCTTTCAACCTCCTTACCTCGTCTGTATCCAAGGTCCCATAGTGTTTGTAAATCATCATGGCAACCGACAATATAAGGGCAGTAGTTGCGATACCTATAACTATACTGGTAAGAGTCAGTGCTTGAGGAGTTGGCAAGACCATTGCTTGTCCGGAGGGTGCCTGGGTATAAATCGGGGCAATTGCTCCTTTTTTGTACCCTAAAGTGATTAAAAATAGATTTACACCATTTTCAATTAAAACAACGCCAATTGCAATTTTAATTAAATTCTTTTTAAACATAAGAGTATAAATTCCTAATCCAATAAATATTACTACTGCAACATAAGGAAAATTGCCTATCATTTTATGATTTCTCCTTCTTCTTAGTAAATTCCGCTGCACTGGCCATAGTTAAAACAATAACCCCAAAGGCAGATAAAACTTCTAATCCAACGGCAATATTCATCAGGGGAATTACTCCTCCGGTATTCATATCACCTGGATTAACTCCGATTACGGCAGCATTACCGAACCAGCCCCCACTGTTAGCTAAAAAGTTATAAAAAAAGGTTATTCCTAATCCCGAAAAACCTAAAACTATAAACAAAATTAAACCAAAGTTTTCAAAGAGTGATAAAATATCCTTTTTGAGAAATTTCTTAGAATTCAAACTACCATAAGAAACCAATAGTAAAGCGAAAGCTGAGCCTACCACAGCACCTCCTTGAAAACCTCCACCTGGAGTAAGGTGGCCATGTGCTATTATGTAAAAACCAAAAATAATAATAAAACCATAAACAAAATTGGTAACAGTCTTTACTATCCTAGACATCTCTTTCATTTCTTAACCCCCCTGAAAAGAGCTATAACCCCCACCACTGCGGTAAAAAGTACTGTAGCTTCCCCTAAAGTATCAAAACCTCTATAGTCAAAAACGATGGAGGTTACTACATTGTTTGCCCCGGTTTCACTTTGAGCATTTTCAATAAAATAATCATCCATCTCGCTATAAATAGGTTCTCCGAATGTTCGCATGTTTATAGCGCTAACTACCAGAAAAGAAAAGAATATTATAAAGGCGATACCGAAAATTATTTTTTTCATATTATCCTCCCCTATCTAGTCCCTCTAACTGCAAAAATAAATATTGCCATAGTCAACCCTGCTCCGATACCTGCTTCCGCTATAGCTACATCAGGAGCATGTAAAATATAAAACTCTAATGAAAGAAGCAAACTTGCCACCGTCAAAGCAATTATTGAGGGTAATAATTTCTTAAAAATCACTGCTAAAAAGCTAGCAATTATCATCATTATTAAAGTAGAAATATGGATTATCTCAACAAAGGAACTCATTTTAATTTAGCCTCCTTTAATTCATCAATTACAGCTTTTCTGGGCATTACTCCACTACGATGAGCTGCTCGGGCAATAGCATGAGCTCCGGTTGGATTAGTAATTATCAAGCAGATTAATGCCACTATGGTATGGAGAGCAAGAACTCTAAATTTAGAATCTCCGGTAATATTCCAACGGGAAAAACCATAAATAATAACTGCCAAAGAAGTAAAGATTGAACCGAAAGTAGTAGCTTTAGTTGCAGCGTGAAGTCTGGTGTAAACATCTGGAAATCTAAGAAGTCCTACTGCTGTCTCTTATCCAC
>NCRO01000196.1 GCA_002849045.2 Candidatus Sediminicultor secundus | reverse complement strand
AAAATAGTAACTCTGTCCATACAGGCTATGCAGGGATCGATAGACGCTACAACAATCGGAATATCGGCTATCTGCTGCCCTAAAAGCATTGGAACCCAGGTCATTAAATTATTGTACGTTGGAGCGCGAGCTTTCCAGACTTCCAGTGTTTCTGATTCTTCTAACTTTACACTATGAATACATTCACCGCGGGGAGCTTCATGTCTTCCAACTCCTCTTCCTTTAGCTCTTTTTAATTGATTTAATAATTTAACTAATTTCTTCTCAGCTACAATTTCTCCTGAAGGCATATTTTCCAAACATTGTTCGATAATCTGTATCGATTGTACTATTTCTAACAGTCGTACAATTATCCGGTCATAGACATCACCATTTACCTCTCCGGTTAACACATCCGGAGTAATGGCTTTTACGTTTAAATCGGCATATGCAGAATAAGGCTGATCCTGTCTTATATCCTTTTTTATACCCGAAGCCCGGGCAGTAGGACCTACTGCACATAAACGAAGAGCATCTTCTTTAGTTAAAACACCGACATTCTTTGTTCTTAAAGC
>NCRO01000195.1 GCA_002849045.2 Candidatus Sediminicultor secundus | reverse complement strand
GTAGGGAGTTCTGTTGGGCTCGGAGTTGTGTATAAGCGACAGAGGAGTATGGAATGAATACCCTCTTCTTTAACCAATTTTTTACACACTTGTACCGCTTGTACTTGATCTTTCACTAATCTTACCAGGAGTTTGTATTTGGGTGTTTCGACCACACACTGGTGTTTCTCCGGTTCGGCATCAGGGGTATGGGCGATAAAAACTACTTTAAAAGCCACAATTTTGCCTCCTTAAATTTTTATAATTAATTTTGTATTCTATTTTTATTTATCATTTACCAAATTATACCCATAAAATTACTATTCTACAAATCTTTCAAAAATCCTCTTTTTTGCTAAAAATAAAAAAGGGGATAGTCTACTTTTTTAAGGGCGTATGCAATACGCACCTACAACTTATAACTTGCAAAAAGTAGATTGTCCTCTTTTTCTTTCAGTTTAATTATTTTGCTATATAGCTCGAATTATAATGACCAGACCTACCACAATTATTATCACCGGCCAAAAGGTACCCCAAGCTATCCAGGCAATCCAGGGGAAAAAGATACTCCCCATAAAGATTAAGCCTGCAATTATTAAAATTACGCCTAAAATAATATTTCTATTCTTCTCTGATTTACCTTTTGACCCTTCCTCTGGTAGATTTTCTTCTACCTTCTTATTTGCTTTATCTGTCCCCTTCTTAATTTTTCCTTTAATCTCCCCTTTGTTCTCAGAATTATCTTCTATGTTTCCATTGGGATTCTGGGGAATTATGATCCAACCAATAATATAAGCAATTATGCCGCTTCCTCCAAAGAAAAATATAAGTATAGCCAATAATCTTACTAAAGTAGGGTCAATATCAAAATATTCCGCGATACCCCCACATACTCC
>NCRO01000194.1 GCA_002849045.2 Candidatus Sediminicultor secundus | reverse complement strand
CTTACTATATTTAATAACTTTTAGGGCTAAATATTGGAATATCCCACTCTCTTTTGCTATTATAGTAAAGATCATCATTCCAATGATAATTCCCAATTTATTAAAATCTATATAATCGATAGCTTTATCAAAGGTTATTAATCCTAAAACGATGGCTAAAATTGCCCCGAAAAAGGCAGATGTTGTTCTAATACGACGATTGGTAAATATTAAAAAATAAGTTATAATTAAAATAATTAAGCTAAGAATTAATTTAGTCATTTTTATAATTCCTTAAAACACTTATTACTGGATTAAAATATAATATTTGACCAAATGGCTGCAGAAGATACTAATAAAAATTATAACATAAAATTTTTTGTTTATGAACTAATAAAGTTAAGAATATTTTAAGATGTGAAAATATGTTTATGAAAAAGGAGAAATAGAAAATGTGGTTAGATTTTCTTTTCGGATCATTTTCAAAAAATATAGGAATTGATTTAGGCACTTCTACCACCCTTGTACATATCAAGGGGAAGGGAATTGTCTTATACGAACCGTCAGTTGTTGCTTTTAAAGATGGGGAGGATAGGATATTAGCAGTAGGGGAGGAAGCGAAAAAGATGCTGGGGAGAACTCCCCGAGGTATATTTACCGTCAGACCCTTAAAAGAAGGTGTAATAGCTGATTTTGAAGTTACTGCTGAAATGTTAAAATATTTTATTAAAAAAGTTCATAATCCTAATCGTTTTACAAGGCCATCGGTTGTAATTTGTGTTCCTTCCGGGGTTACGGAGGTAGAAAAAAGAGCAGTATCGGAAGTTGCTTATAAATGTGGAGCGGGACGGGTGTTTCTGATAAACGAGCCTATAGCAGCAGCTATTGGTGTAGAACTTCCTATATTTGAACCTATGGGAAATTTGGTAATAGATGTAGGGGGAGGAACTTCCGAGGTAGCCATAATATCTTTGGGAGGGATAGTGGTAAGCGAATTGAGTCAGGTTGCCGGGGATTATCTCAATGAAACCATTAGTAAATACGTTAAACAAGCACATAATTTATATATTGGTGAATTAACTGCTGAAGAAATTAAGCTTGGTTTATCCATAGATAAGACAGATGGAGAAAATGGTGATTATGAGATTAGGGGGAGAGACAAAATCACGGGTCTTCCTAAAATAATTAAAATTTCTAAAGATGAATTGAGGGAAGCCCTTTCTGAGCCCCTAAGAATAATTGCCAATACAGTGAGGATGGCTTTAGAAAAAACACCTCCTGAATTGATCTCGGATATTGTGGATAAGGGAGCGATTATGACGGGTGGTGGTTCACTTTTAATAGGATTACCAGAACTTTTACAAGAAGAGATAGGCATTCCAGTTTTTGTATCTCCAAAACCGATATTCTGTGTTATTAAGGGGATAGGAAAGGTCTTGGAGGATTTTAATTTTTACCAAAGAGTATTAATTAGAACATCTAAAAGAATCTGAATTAGTATATCGTCTAGTTTTGAAATAGCAAAACACTTATCCTAATTAAATTAAAAAGTTAAAGCTAAAAGCGAAAAACCATAATTCAAAACTCAAAACTTTTTCTTCAATTTTAAGTTTTAAGTTATAGTTTTGCGCTTTTCGTTTTTCGCTATATTCTGTACGCTATAATATATACTAACGACTAATTTGTCTTGAATCTTGCATTTTTTTAAATCTTGCAATTATATCCTTTGTAATCTAAAAACGAATAACGAAAAACTAGTTTCCTATCTTGTAACTTGTAACTCGTAACTTGCATCTTCTACTAACGACTATTCCCTATTCACTAACGACTAATTTAACTGGAGAATTGGGAATTTGAAAAAATTTTTTTCTCAAAATAATACTTTAATAATTTTTATTTTATTAATTATTATAACTATTTTTATAATGACTGTAGACTACCATGGTAAAACGTATCTTAAGTGGGTAGAGAGCATTGGATTAAAACTTTTTTCTCCAATTAATCGGGGAATAACTTTAGTTACTGATAATACAAAAAACTACTTAATAGCTATAGCTGAATTTAAGAGAGTGGAAAAAGAAAATAAAGAGCTAAAAGAAAAAATTGAAACTACCTATCAGGAAAACGCTATATTAAAAGAAAAATTGATAGCCTATGATAGGTTGAAAAAGCTGTTAGAACTTAAAGAATCTTTTTCTTATGAAATGATCCCCTCTTTGGTAATCAGCCGAGAACCAGGGAATTGGTTTAATAGTATAATTATCGATAAGGGAATAACTGATGGAGTAAAGAAAAATATGGCGGTAGCAACTCATCGCGGATTGGTAGGCAGGGTAGTTAGTGTCGATTCCCGAACAGCAAAAATATTATTAATATTGGATCAAAGAAGTGCTGTGGGAGGCATGATTCAGAGATCAAGAGATATAGGAGTAGTGAAGGGAAGCGAAAGCAATTATTGCTATATGGAATATCTTTCCCACGATGCTGATGTAAAAATAAATGATGTGGTGATCACTTCCGGATTAGGAAGCATTTTCCCCAAGGGAATTATTATTGGTAAGATAGTGGGAATAAAAAAGGAAAGCCATGATTTATTTCAAAAAGTAATAATAAAACCAGAAGTGGATTTTACTAAATTAGAAGAAGTATTTGTAGTGAAAAAAACCGAGTAAAACTTTGAGGAAGAGCGTATAGCGTATACAAGATCAGTTATCCAGTTTACCAGTTAAAATACAGGTTACAAGTTACGGGTTACGAGTTTCAAGTTTAAAAAGGCCTTTACAGCGAACCGAAAACTGAAAACCTATTTTGCATCTTGTATTTAATGCTAACGACTATTCATTATTCACTAACGACTAATTTAAGAGGAGGAATTATCATTTACAAATTAATAAAATTAGCCAATGGTTTAAGAATCGTAGTAGAAGAAATGCCCCACATGAAATCTGTAGCTATTGTTTTCGGAATAGGAGCTGGGTCAAGGTACGAAGTACAAAAACATCAAGGAATTTCTCACCTCATCGAACATATACTATTTAAAGGAACTAACAAGAGGAAGAGCACTTTAGAAATATCTCAGGTCATAGAAGGTATTGGCGGAGAAATAAATGCTTCTACTTCTAAAGAGACAACTTATCTATATGCTAAAGTTCCTCAGGAACAATTTAAAACTGCTTTTGATGTGTTAGCTGACATAATATTAAATTCGTTAATGAGAGAAGAAGACCTTCATAAGGAAAAAAATGTAATTATCGAGGAAATTAGAAAATATCAGGATATTCCAGAAGAATTAGTAGAAATCTTACTTGATAGGATAATGTGGAAAAATCATCCTCTGGGGAGGTCTGTTCTCGGAGATGAAAAGAGTGTAATCAATATTCAAAGAGAAGACCTCTTATCATATGTAAATAAATTTTATTGTCCAAATAACTTAGTAATAAGTGTTGCAGGCAATATTAAGATAACAAAAGTAATTCTGCAGGTCGAGAAATATTTTAAAACAATGAAAAAAGGTGAAGTTAATAACTATTTACCCGCAAAGGATAATCAGAAAAATACTCAAATAGGAATAAAATTTAAAAAGAGCAACCAGACTCATCTTTCTTTTGGTTTTCCCGGAATTTCTCGGCTAGATCCTGATAAATACTCCGCGGATTTATTAGATATAATATTGGGCTCGGGATTAAGTTCTCGGCTTTTTCAAGAAATAAGAGTTAAAAAAAGTTTAGCTTATGATGTCCATTCATTTATTCAGTATTTTAACGATATCAGTTCTTTTAATATCTATGCCGGTATCGATTCAAGTAAACTGAGGGAAACTATCCAGACAATTTTAGAGGAGCTTAATAAAATAAAAGACGATAATTTAAAAGAAGATGAATTAAAAAAAGCAAAAGAAATGTATAAAGGTGCACTATCTTTAAGTTTGGAAAGCACTTTAAGCAGGGCATTTTGGTTGGGGAATAGAATACTTTTACATGGTAGACCTTCAACTTTTGACGAGATAAAAGAAAAAATTGAAGAAGTAAAAGTGAAAGATGTTCAAAAAATGGCTCAAAGCATTTTCAGCAAAGATAAAATAAATCTATCTATTGTTGGTCCCTTAAAAGAAAAGAATAAAAAGGAGTATAGCTCTTTATTACAAGAATTAGGTTAGTCGATAATGAATAGTAATACGTATCTCGTATCTAGTGAATCGTATCTCGCTAAGAAAATAGAAGTCAGGAGCCAGAATCCAGGATTCAGAATTGTTTTAAGTTATGAGGGTATATTTTGGTTGTATGTTCTTCCGACTTCTTAAATAATAATTATAGTTTTTTACTTTTCGCTTTGCCTTTTTAGTTTATTGATTTATTCTATACGCTAAAGGCTGTACGCTCCACGCTATATTATATACTAACGACTATTCACTA
>NCRO01000193.1 GCA_002849045.2 Candidatus Sediminicultor secundus | reverse complement strand
AGATAAAAAATTTTTCAAATATAGATAGATTATCGAATTTAAAAAACTGTGTAGTTAAATTCATTTAACTCCCATCTTATTTTTTAATATCTCGGTTTTTTCCCGAGAAAGTTTAATTAAATCTTTTCCACTATATATCTTCTTCCTCTTTGTATTACATACGGTTATTCTTTCTGTACAGCAATAGCAAGGATCTATTGCAGCTAAAATTATCGTTGCATCTGAAATGTATTCACCTATAATAGTAGCTTTACATGTAGGAAGGTTCATAAATGTAGGCGCCCTTACCTTATGACGGACAGGCCTGTTTGTACCATCGCTTTTTATATAATGGAAACATTCGCCTCTTGGCGCTTCTATAAATCCTATACCTTCCCCAGGAGGAATATCCTTAATATTAGCATCTATTTCACCACCTGGTAGGTTCAAAAAGCAGTTCTTTATTATCTTTATTGACTCAAAGGCCTCCAATACTCTTACCACCACTTTATCGAAAACATCACCGTTATGGGTAACTATCATATCCCACTCTACTTTATCATAAGCTCCGTAAGGAGAGTATTTTCTCAAATCTCTGGCTACACCTGAAGCCCTTGCAGTAGGTCCAAGAGCACAATAATTTATAGCGTCTTCTTTCGAAAGAATACCTATTCCTTTCGTCCGAGCATGCAAAACTGGATCGTCTATAACTGCTTTTTTCAGCATCTCCAATGTAGGCACGATAGAATCAATCTTTTTAATAACCACTGGTATATCTTCAGATTTTATATCTCTTCTTACCCCTCCGGGTTTAAACATAGCGTAATTATTTCTGTTCCCGGTTAATATCTCCATCACATCAAGAATCTCTTCTCTTAGTTTCCATGCCCACATATATACAGTATTATATCCTAAAAAGTGGCCGGCAAGACCTAACCATAGTAGATGTGAGTGTATCCTTTCACCTTCAGCTATTATAGTCCTTATATATTTAGCCCTCTCTGGTACCTCTATAGGAATAATATCCTCTACTGCTCTCGTATAAGCAAAGGGATGACTTGTTGAACATATACCACAAATTCTCTCAATCAAAAAAGTGGACTGGTCAAATGTCTTAGTCTCAGAAATTTTCTCTATACCTCTATGATTATATCCTATTCGCACATCAATATCTACGACTTTTTCTCCTTCAACAGTAAGCATAAAGAATTCCGGCTCTTCCTGTAATGGATGATACGGTCCTATTGGTATTATTGTTTTTTCCATTATACTCCTCTATCTCTTATAACATTCTTATCCCACTCTTTATAATCTCTTCTTAAGGGATAAACACCCTCTGGCCAGTCGTCTGGCAAAAGAAGTTTCCTCAAATCTTTATGACCCTTAAAATTTATACCTAAGATTTCATGCATCTCTCTTTCTATCCAGTTTGCACCTTCAAAAACAGGAACAAGAGAATCTATCTCAAGTTTTGACTTTTGTAATTTTACTCTTAGAGAAATCAAGAGGTTAATATCCTCAATCAAAAAATGATATAGAATCTCCATATGATATCGCAGGTCTACGCCGGATGCAGTATTGAACCGTGCTTCTAAATCTTTAAAAATATAGCTTGCCACTTGAACTATTGAGTCAGGTCTAATCTCGACATATACCCTCTTAGGAGATTTATCAAAAACTTCGATTATGTCATCTTTGAATTTTTTTCTTAAATCGTCTAAAACTTTTTCTCGCGTCATGCTCCGTCTCCTTTGTCGTTAAATATGATAATCAATATAGTCGAACTGATTACTTTTTCTCAGTACCTTTTTTAACTTTCTCAATTAACTTTACTACACCGGCAATAATTGCCTCTGGCTTTGGAGGGCAACCCGGTATATAAACATCGACAGGAATAACCTTATCTATCGGAAGAGGACAGTTATAGCTATGAATAAACATACCTCTTGATAAAGCACATTCTCCTACTGCTACCACCAAGCATGGTTTTGGTATCTGTTCATATAGTCTTTTTGCCCTTTCCATCGACTTCCGATTACCTGAACCAGTAATTAAAAGAACATCAGCGTGTTTTATACTCCCTACAAGAAGCATGCCAAACCTCTCGATATCGAATCTCGGAGTAAGGCAGTCCAGTATTTCAATATCGCAATTGTTACAACTACCTGTAGACAAATGAAATACCCACGGCGATTTTAGAAGTGCTTTTAATTTTATACTCATATCATCTTCCTAATAATGCCAATATTATAGCTATTATAGCAATTATAGTCATGGGGCCCCAGAAAAACTTGACGGCCTGGTCAATTCTTACACGGGGATTAGTATTTCTTATAACCGTCATCAAGGCAACCAAACCAATATATTTTAACACACCATACAAGAGATGTATGCCATCAAACCTTAAACCACCAATAAATACAATTATTAAAAAGAATGGAACTGTAAACATAAGCATATTCTTCATAAGTCTATAAATAGCAAGTCCGGAACCCGAATATTCTATTAATGGACCACCCACGATCTCTGTCTCTGCTTCAGGGATGTCGAAAGGAACCAGCGCTAATTTCGCTTGCATGCATATTATTGCCACAATTAGTGCTAAAGTACCAGACCAACTTCCAACAAACGCCCCATTCTGTGCTTGAAAAGTTAATATCTCACCAAGTCTAAAAGTAAATCCAGATTTTATTACTGCAACTAGTACTGCAAGTATAAAAGGAAGTTCATAACTTAATATGAGCTTCATCTCTCTTGATGCACCTAAACTTGCGAGTGGATTTCTTGATGCAAAACCTCCCATAATAATACTTATAGAAGGGATAACCAAAAGATATAATACTACTATTAAATCACCTAAAAAACTCTTTGCAGGATAAATATTATTTATCCATAATAAAGTAGATACTAATATCACGCCTGCCAATCCAATAACTGGAGCCATCAAGAAGGTTATCTTTGATGAACCTGCTGGAATAAGTGTTTCCTTGCCTAAAAGCTTTACAATATCTATCAATGGTTGCAAAAGAGGTGGACCCACACGATATTGAACCTTAGCTGTCACCTTCCTATCTATCCAACTGGCTAAAAGTCCAATAATGGCTGTTAATAGAAATCCAAAAAATAAAAAATAAAAAATATAAATCATGCTTTCTCTCTATTCCAATGAATTGAGTGAACTATAATGTTATCACCAACTAAAAAAGTATTTTCATCCAGTTTAATATCGCTTTTTTTCAAACTTAATGCACCATAAGGGCAGCTCTTTACGCATAACAATTCATCTTTCTGGTCTCTTCTATCAAGACAAAAATCACAATTATGAATTAAAAACGGGACATTTTCAGGATATATTGTGCCATAAGGACAAGCATATGAACATGATTTACAGCTTATACATTTCATATTGTGTCTTATTAATAACTTATCCTCCCGTTGTTCAATTGCATCTACCGGGCAAGCATTAACACAGTGCGGCTCTTCACACTTACGGCATACCAATGCATAGGTTGCAAGCTCTATTATAGAAATAATACCATTATTATCCGGATGATAAAAATAACTACAATTGATAACACATTCTTTACACTCACCGGAGGCACAAATATCAAGATCTATAAAGAGCCTGAAATCCTTGCCTTTTTTTGGCTTAACGTTTAATTTTTCCTGATGAATTTGTTCTGCGCTTGTGTACATCTCTAATCCCATATATTTGAAAAATTTTTTATC
>NCRO01000019.1 GCA_002849045.2 Candidatus Sediminicultor secundus | reverse complement strand
TTATTAATATTTTCATTTTTTACCCTCCCCATTTCTCTAATTTTTCGATAAAATCATTCCAGGCCCTCATGGTATTTTTGTATTCACTGATTACCCGTTCTAAATTATGGTAAGATATTTCTAAGGCCTCGGGCAAGATTAAAAATCTCTCATCCTTAAGATAAAAGGCCAGGGCTTTGGAGCCGATAATTATATTCTTCTTCTGTCTGTTTTTTATCTCTTCTATATCTTCCCCTTTTAGCCAATTAAGAAAGGGATTTCTTCCTATCCAGCCCAGACAGGTATAATAAAATCTATCTTTTATAGATTTATCTTTTTTTATATCCGGAATCTCAGGATAATTTCCAAAGGTATTATGGAATATTTTAGTATCTATATCGATACATTTTTTATCACTCTTT
Source organism: Candidatus Sediminicultor secundus (assembly GCA_002849045.2). The sequence goes on along the minus strand of NCRO01000019.1, from coordinate 374 downwards.
TTTAATTTAATTCCCAGGAGGGTATCCTCTCCGCGAGATAGAACGTAATCACAATTTACATTATACACTGTAGAAAAAAATGGNNGGGGAATAATGTAATAACCGGAGTAATCGCTGGTGGTAATAATAACTTCTTCTTTCCTTAGATATTCTAAGTGTCTTCCGATAAAATCTATCTCTTTTTCCTTCACTTCATCATCTTCTTTTACCAATACTCTGGGATAGACATCGGTATCTATAAAAATTAACACTTCTGACCCGCTTAATAAGGCTTTGATTAAGGCATAATTTCTGTTCAAGCCATAAGGTACTTTCCCATATTTTTTTAGGGTGGGGCAACTGAGTAAAATTTCTATATTTTCTGTAGATAGGCC